>PWMA01000098.1 GCA_003558335.1 Candidatus Methanofastidiosia archaeon
ATTTTTTTTGTATGACCAGCAAATTTCTTTTCTAATTTTTTTCCCTTTTTCAATTAAAGAATCAAACTAAAAAGGAATATTTTTACTCATCTGTTTCTATAATTTTCTTCAAAAGAGTACTTCTGCTAATAATAGGAATAATTGCTAGCAGTTAATTATTTCAGTTTTTAATATTTATAGTAATATTTACTTTTTTCGCCTCTGAAATGGATAGTATATCCATAATATACAAATAATTTCCTTGTAAATATTTAAGTAATGAAACACTTTATAAGATACAATTGACCTATCTAAATTAGAGAGGAGGAATTAATAATGGCTAGAAAATCATGCCTAGTAAAAGAAGTTGAAATGGCCACTATTCGCAGTAACAACTATCTGTCACTAACCACTACTGAAAAAGATGTGGACAGGTGTGCTAAAGCAATTAGAGAATACGGCCTTTTGACTCCGCTGGTTATTCGTCCATCTATTAATGGAGGACATGTTGTTATCTCAGGTGAATGCGAACTGAAAGCTTTAAGAGAAATAGGTATTAAAAAAGTTGAAGCTGTGGTAGTTGATTGTAACGATAACGCAGAAGCCAATAAACTCTCACTGCTCCTATCTTCCCTACGAAGAGAGCCATCACCAATAAGTGAAGGTTTAATGCTTAAAAATCTCCTGCAGACAGAAAACTATACCCAGGCTGATATTGCTTACCTGGTTGGTAAGTCTGTAAGTTGGGTCAGTAAGCGAATATCATTAATAGAACGTCTTGATGATAGTGTCTTAAAGCTGGTAGCAGCTAAAAAATTATGCTGCCATACTGCTCAGGAGATTGCTAGATTGCCTCAAAATATGCAATATCAATTTGCTATCAGGGTAATTACTAATAATATTCCCAAGTCAGCTGTGGAAAGATTAGTTGTTAGCTATAATAATAATACAACTACTAAATCAATTAAAGAAACTATAGCTGATAATCCTAAAGATGCTCTGGAGTTGATAAATGAGTTAGATATCAAAATGAAAAAAATACCTGAAAATAGAAATAAAGAAAGAACAGCTGAAGATAAGATGTATTCGGCTCTGCGTTTGTTATTTAAAGTAATCAGTGAAGTTGAATTAATCTTAACCGAAGTAGAACCTCAGAAATCACAGGCACTGGCAAACTATATAGCTAAGGCTTCGCATGTTTCTCTAAGATTCCACAGGATGATAGCAGCCTTTCAAAAAGGATTATTCAATAACGATAATTTTTCCCCGGGGAAATCAAATTAAATTAAATAGAAAGGAGTAGATAGAAGTGACAATTAGTTATGAATTATACGAGAGAATTAGAAAACTTTATCTTGTAGAAAAAAGAAGTCAACGAGAGATCTCCAGACTTTTAGGAATTAGTCGTCCTACAATTAGGAAATATGTTTATGGTGCAATTCCACCTTCTGATGATAGTCAACATGAGCAAAATGAGCTTAAATCTTCTTTAAAAAAAACAGTAGAGCCATTTATCACTAAATGCCTGGAAGAAAACAAAAATCTGCCACGTAAACAGCAGATGAATGCTCAAAATATCTGGGAGTTTCTCTGTAAAGAAAAAGGATTTAAGCTAGGCAAATCCACAGTCAGAAGGTATATCAGACAAATCAAAGGTAAAAGGCCTGAAATATTTGTGCCACTCATTTTTGATCCTGGAGAAGCTATGCAGGTTGATTGGGGCGAAGCATATGCCTATCTGGGAACCAAAAAAAGAAAATTTTCTTTTTTTGGTTCTATCTTGTGCAACAGTCAAGGGATTAATGCCTCAGTTTTCCCAGATGCATCAATGGAAAGTTTCTATATGGGACATATTAATGCATTTAAATTCTTCGAGGGAGTACCCCTAAAATGTATTTATGATAACCTTAAAACAGCGGTTTTAACTGGTGGAGGCAAAAATGCTGTTGTTCAGGAACGGTTTAAAAAAATAATAGCACATTATGGCTTCGAAGCCATATTTTGTAATATTCGTTCTCCCAATGAAAAAGGGCTAATTGAGAACCTGGTCTCCACTATCAGAAGTATTGCCTTTACTCCCATTCCAAGGGTTAAAGACTTTACTCAATTACAAGATTTAGTAACTCGAAGATGTGTGGAATACTGCGAAAGCCATCACATAAAAAAAAACAAAGAGAGTATCAAAGTAATGCTAGAGAAAGAAAAAAAACACCTACTACCTTTACCTTTAGTTCACATGAATCCTGCTAAAACAGTTATCGCCAAAGTCCATTCTGATCTTACTGTCTATTACAAAAAGGTTAAGTATTCTGTACCTGCCTTTTTAGCCGGCAAGAAAGTTACCCTGAAAGTAACGCCATTTAATGTCTCTATTTGTTATCAAGGCAAGCTAATTTATCAACATAAAAAGGCTGAAAACGAATATGACCATCAGTATATACCCGAACACTACCTGGAGGTCCTGGAACAAAAGCCCCGGGCTATTGATAATGCATTACCCTTAAAACAGGGTGTTATGCCTGAAGAATTAATGGAGTTTAGAAAACTATGTAAGCATAAAGATAAAAACCACCAACTAGTTTCTCTTCTACTATTGGGTAAAAAAGTCCCTAAAAAAAATCTGTTATGGGCTGTAAATATGGCTAACCGTGGAGGTAATCCTGATTTTGGTCTGGTTTCTTTCTATCTGAAAATACAAAACGCATCAAATGAATCTGATGTTATTAATCACTATCCAGTAGAAACTAAATCCGTAGATATGTCTCAATACGACAAAATTATGATGGGAGTTAAAAAAAATGAAGAAATCTGAACATATAAAACTAATAGCAGAGCAGTTAAAACTACCTGTATTAAGCGATTATGAGTCACATATCCAACCAACAGAACCTTTTGAAGAAAAACTCTTAACCCTTCTGGAAGTACAGCTGGACCAAAAAGAACAACAGAGGATGGAAAGAAGAATAAGAAATGCCAGGTTTCCTGTCATTAAAACGCTGGATACTTTCGACTTTGAAAAAGCAAACCTTCCATATTTAAAAGAAGAAGTTGTTCGAGAACTGGCAAAATGTGATTATATTGAACGAAAACATAACGTAATTGCAGTAGGAAACTCCGGCACTGGGAAATCGCACATTTCAGTAGCTTTAGGAATTGAAGCCATTAAAAACAATATTAATGTCCTTTTTAAAAAAGCTGCTGATCTGGTTAATGAAATGAGTAGAGCTCAACATGAAAGAGAACTTGATAAATATTTAAAGAAAATCCATAAATTCCCATTGTTGATTTTGGATGAAATGGGATATTTATCCTTTAATAACAAGGATTCTAGTTTATTGTTCCAGATTATTGCCCAAAGATATGAAACTAGAAGTACTATTATCACTACAAATCTCCATTTTTCTAAATGGTCTGATTTTCTTCAAGATAAAAAACTGATCACTGCCATTGTGGATAGATTATCTCACAAAACTATATTCTTAAACATGTTTGGAGACAGTTGGCGAGTTAATAAAGCTGAGTCTTTCATGAAACAATAATTAAATCTACAAAAATAGTTAAATAAAACTAAATTTAAGTTAATAAAAAAGCTGGTA
>PWMA01000060.1 GCA_003558335.1 Candidatus Methanofastidiosia archaeon
GAATTGGATGTCATTAATTAAAAATTATTTAAAAATATTGATTCTTAAAATTATAAATTTTAGATTATTTGAAAAGGATATCCCTTATCTATAGTTATTAATGTATGAGATGTAAAATATCATTAAGCAAAAAATATATAATAAGTGATAATCATTTAAGATATGCCTCTTGAACACAACACTGACTTAGAACTAATAGATGAAGTCGAAGCCATTATCGATGAAGTTATAGATAAAGTGCCTGAAAAAAATGACATGAAAATGGCAAATTTGGATTCAATTGTTGTTTTTAGTTTGGGATGCATCATAGGATTTCAATTGTTTGTTTTTAATCTATTTATGACATCGAAAGTATTACTTAGTATTATCTTAGTGGCTTTCTTTTTTATAATTGGGTTATTGATGGGCGTTTTTATTGAAAAAATAGATACTGTAGATAAATCTGCTAATCCTTTGTACTTAAACTATTGAATCGAATAGGAATCTTTTTATTAATAATACTTAATATTATTTTTATGATTATAATAAAGGCTGGCGGTTCAGCAATTACAAAAAAAAGTCAAGAATTTACTCCTAATATGGAAGTTATTTCTAATCTAAGTAAAGAAATCAAAGATGCAAGAAAAGTTTCGGTGTTGGTCCATGGGGCAGGCTCATATGGGCATCCTATTGCAAAAAAATACTCCTTAGGACAAGGTTACTTTGATCGCAAACAACTTAAAGGCTTTTCTGAAACACGAGCAAGCGTTAGTGAACTTGATGGAATTATTCTAAAATCTTTAATACAAAGTGATTTGATGCCAGTAAAAATAGGAACTTTCTCTAACTTTATCACAAATGATGGGCGGATTTTAGAATTTTATAAAGAGCCATTATTAAGGGCTATAGAGCTTGGTTTATTGCCTGTATTCACAGGTGACCTCGTATTTGATAAAACTAGAGTTTTTTCAGTTCTTTCAGGAGATCAAATAGTTTCATATTTATCAAAGTTAATTAAACCTTCTAGAGTTATATTTGGAACAGATGTTGATGGGATATATACTGGAGATCCAAAAAAAGAAAAGGCTACACATATCAAAAAAATCACAGAAGATAACATAAAAGAAGTTTTCAAATTCACAAAAGATATAGAAGATGCTTCTGGAGGTATGAAAGGTAAGTTTTCTGAAATACTTTCTATGTTTGAAATGGGTATAGAGATAGATGTAATCAATTTAACAAAAAAAGGAATTTTGGCAAAGGCTCTTAAAGGAAATGTAAAAGGAACTGTTATAAAAAAAGAAAATATTTAGTATTTTAATGAATTTTTTAATAATATCCTATTCTTTTATATAAAAAATAAAATATTACGCTCAAAGATATTATATAAAAAAATAATATCAATTTATTATGGCTTCACTTGAGAAAATATTGCACCTTGTGACTCAAAGCGAATATGATTGTATTGGTGATGAGGGGAAAGTACTTGAAAATATTAATTTTTCTAAAATAGATGTTTTGGGGCAAGGGACA
Organism: Candidatus Methanofastidiosia archaeon; assembly: GCA_003558335.1. Lineage (GTDB taxonomy): Archaea > Methanobacteriota_B > Thermococci > Methanofastidiosales > Methanofastidiosaceae > Methanofastidiosum. The sequence goes on from PWMA01000060.1 coordinate 1,513, forward strand.
AAACATGACATTTGTGCTTCTTCATCAACCTCAAGAATTTTAAATCAAGCTGAAACTTTAGGAAATCCTACAAGATCAGGCATATGCCATTCTTTTGCAGCAAATGGTCGTTGTTTGTCTATGTTCAAAACTCTTTTTACAAACTATTGTATTCATGATTGCAAATACTGCCAAAATTCAACAGACTATAAAAGTGGTAAAAGTGTATATTCTTATACTCCCGAAGAACTTGCAAGAATAACTATATCATTATATAAAGGAAATTACATTGAAGGTCTCTTTTTAAGTTCCGGGGTTAGCCCAGATCAAGACATAGTTACAGAGAAAATGATAGAAACTCTCAAAATTCTAAAAAAGAGATACAATTTTGGAGGATATATTCATTTTAAAGTATTGCCTGGGGTGTCATATGAGTACATAAAACAGGCATCAGAGATGGCCGATAGATTGAGTGTAAATATTGAAACGCCTTCTAAAGAACATCTTTCAGAGATAAGCAGTACTAAAAACTATGCAAATGATATTTTGAAAAGACAAAAATATATTAAAAACTTAGAATTGAAAAAAAAATTACCTGCTGGTCAAACAACTCAACTTGTTGTTGGAGCTTGTGAAGAAAGTGACTTTGAAATATTTAAGAGGGTATTGAAAGAATATAATGAAATGATGTTAAAGAGAGTCTACTACTCTGCATTTAACTCTGTTTCTGGAACTTCATTAGAAAATATGGTATCACAACCAACGTGGAGAGAGCATAGGTTATATCAGATGGATTGGTTATACAGAGTATATAATTTTTCTGAAAATGAAATTAAAATTGCATTTGATGATAATGGATTTCTAAAAAATAAAGATCCCAAACTTTCGATTGCTTTGAATAATTTTGAATCGCCCTTGGATCCTAATGATGCTCAATATGGTGAACTTTTGAGGGTGCCAGGAATAGGTCCAAAAAGTGCTTATAAGATCATTAATTATAGAAAAAAAAATAGAATTTACAAAAGAGACCATCTTCAAAGGTTAGGGGTTAGGATAAAAAACGCCATTCCTTTTTTGAAAATAAGTGGTGGAGAATATACTAGGCTTGAGAGGTGGATTGAATGTCAAAACCAATGAAGGCATTTGACTATCTTTTAATGAACAAAAGCGTTTCCCCAGTTCTTTTGGAAAAATCAAAAAAAATATCTTGGAATGAAATTAATACTTCGGCAGATCCTGAAGTTATAAAAATCAGAAAAAAGATTAGAGAAGTAAGATTGGAAATACATAGGATGCGAGGATTTGTTAGATTTGATTCAATCAATGATAAAATACTTTTTGGATATATGAAACCTGAGAATAAAATAGAAAAGCTAGTTACAGATATTTTTGCAAGAAGATTTCAAAAACATATTATTCTACTAGGTAACGAAAAGAAAAGTTGGATATCTTATTATTCTGAGAACTTTTTTAAAAGATATGAAGAATCAAAAAGTCTAAACAAAATGGTAAAGGATATACAATCTTTAATAAAGTTTGATAGTGAAGTAGACATAGATAAAATATGGCAAATTTACTACGAATCTCAATATATAAAAGAAAGGGAAAATCACAGACTTTTTTATAAGAACATGCCAAGGAAAAATTTAAAATCTGTAGGAAACAGGCTTGAGCTAAGATTAAACACTAAAACTTTGGATGAATATTTATAATAGAAAATTGTAAAATGTAAAAAATTAAGAATTTAGAATTTTAAGAACATCATTTGTTACTTGTTCAATATTTTTACTACCATCAACATTTATTATTTTTTCGCCGTAATAAGAAAGTAAAGGGGCAGTTTGTTTCCTATACACGTCGAGTCTATTTTTTACTACTTCTTCTTTATCATCAGCCCTCTGGACAATTTTTCCTCTGCAGAGAGGGCATTCATCTGAAATATTTCCGTCAAGATATACATTAAACTGTTTCTTACAAGCGGCACACTGACGGCGTCCGTGCAGCCTTTTAACTGCTTCCTCTTCTGATATCACAAGATAAAAAACTATATCAATATTTTCAAATTTTGCAAATTCCTCA
>PWMA01000161.1 GCA_003558335.1 Candidatus Methanofastidiosia archaeon
AGCCAACAAAGATGGAAGTGTTTTCACATACCCTTTCAACAACACAGACCAGCTTGGAGAATACCTCGTTTATGGAATAGGCGATGTTGATGGAGAAGATACTGTTTTTGCTTATAGTTTTGATGTTACCCCTTCTGGGTTTTTGGATAACTTAGGTTTTTACTTTTTAATCTTAATACTTTCATTAGGATTAATAGTATTTGGAATATTCATAAGCGATGCACCAATAACTATACTTGGTTCATTTGGTTTATACTTCCTTGGAATATATGTTTTGTTCTTCGGACTTGTTGGTATGAAAGACCCTGTGTATACTTGGGCATTCGCATTAGTTGTTCTTGGAGTTGCTTTTTATGTCTCTGCAAAGGCATCTTATGAGATTATAACAAATTAACATATATTATAAGCGACATTTATAAAACCTTGTTAGTTGGAAATAGTATGGAACACATTTTTGGAGGGAAAGAAGATGGAAGAATACGAGATAAAGAAAGTGCTAGTGAGAACAGACGGAATCAAGTATATAATAATCCCAAAGAAATCAAAAATTAAAAAAGGTGATTATGTTATGATAAAAAAAATAAGTAACAAGGAGGTAAAAAATGGCAAAAGATGAAGAAAAACCTAATCCAAAAGTTGACAAGGAAGAAGAAGAAGAGGAGAAATCTAAAGGAAGATACATTCTCAAGGAAGTTGTAACTCAAAAAGATACAGCTATCGGAGATTCAAGTAATGATAATGTTTTTACAGATAAAGGAATATTACTGGAAATATTAAATAAATTGGATAAGATTGAGAAAGCTGTAGCATGATAGGAATTATATTCAACTATGGGAATGAGGTTGTGGAAGTTAGAATTGATGGAATGAAATGCTTTTTCAGAACATCTCAATTCCATAAGTTTGCCACATTAGAAGGATTGAAACTCGACAAGAAAGGAGTTATCAAGGAATTTCCAGATTTGAAAGATAATGAAAACTGGAGAGATGAATCAATAAAAAGATTTGAAAATAAAATGGAAAAATTGGATAATGAGAACGAAAGAATGAGATATATTATTAAAGATTTAAGTAAATTTGGATATAAACCTATGTATTATCAAAAACAAGGGTATAGACCTGTTAAATTATCAAAATGAAACAAACATTTATAGAATGGTTAGCAAAGAAACAGAAAGAGAATAGATTAGAAAAGGAGAAAGCGAAAAAGAAGTATAACTCATTGAGTTTATCAGATAAGTATGCATATCAAGAGATGGTCAAAAAGGAAAAATGCCAGTTTACATTAACAATATTATATTTAATACCTAAGACTATAATCTTTATTATAATAGCAAGTTTAGTATTTTTCTTCTGGTGGAATATAAATATAATTGAACATATGAGGGAAGTAACTCATGAATTATTTATGATATTTCCAATATTATTAATTCTTGGTTTGGTTTTTGATATAATATCAAGTTTTTCAGAGAAAGAATATAAAAGGAGATTGTTACTAAATGAAAAATGACATCATGGCAAACAAATTTATTAAACAACCTGATTGTGGTTTTTGTCTTACTCATGCTTGGAGTAATAATTTATTGCAGAGTAACTGGGAGAACAATCGGAGATTTAATAAAAGAAATAATGGAGGCTCGTAAATATGAACAATACTAAAAAAGTAATTCTGGCAGTTCTGGGTGCAGTTGATTCTGTATTCTATATGTTTACTCCTATTATGATTGCAAGTATTCTTGGAGCTTCAGGAATACTTAGTAATTACCAAATAACTTTTGTATTTGTAATAGCTTTCTTATCATCAATATTCAGAGCAATTAAAATAGGTTGGTTCAAATAATATGTCAGAAGAAGAACAAGATATGTCGGATGAAGAAGCATTAATGAAGTTAGCAAGAGCCATGAAAGACAATCCTCCTAGCGAAGAGGATAGACAATCAATATTCTCATTCTTATTTAATGTAGCAACTTCTAAAGATACTACAAAAATTGGTAACTTGAGAGATGATAAAGATTTAAACGAAATAGGAAATACTAACTATACTGTAAGAGGTGCAAAGCAGATGGCTTTAATTGCAGAAGATATTATGGACAATGATTATTTTAGAAATTTTTTTGATAAGGAAGCAGAGATAACTTTATCAAGTTCTTTGTCAAGAGAAGGGTTCTTAGTAAGACAAGCAAGTACTCAAACAAAACAAGTTGCAGATGTTACTAAAAGAAGAAAAATAAACAAAGGGTGGTTTGGGAAACAGAAGGTTGAGGAGACTGGTGGGGATACCACAGGTTCAGCTTCAAAATAATATAATCACAAGGGGGTATAAAAATGACAAATTTAAAAAAAGATATAAACGAAATCAAAGAGATTGTAAGTGGGAAGAAGAAAAAGAAAGGCAAGAAGTTTAAAATTCCTATGAGTGCAAGAGTAAAGAATGCCTTTGCTAGAAAAAACTATGTGACTATAATGAAAATTAATGAGAACCATCAAATTGAATTTAAGAAAAAACAAATAGAAGAACAAACTTTCTGGGAAGAAGAGATACCAAGATTGGCTGCTGCAGGACATGTTTGTTACTACAAAAAAAACCCTATGATTATACTTCCTAGCTGGAGTGTGGAACCATTTAGTCCAAGGGAAAGTTATGAAAGCTCGATGGTAAATGGAAGTAATTCAAAAGGTTTTAAGTTATTGATGAACACAATGAAACTTTCCACTTTGGAAAGTAAGAAGAAAATGCCAAACATGCTTAAATGGATATTAGGTGCAGGATTAGTAGCTATTATAGGATATGCACTTATAACAGGAGGTGCCTGATGAGTTTTAAAAAGATAAGATATAATAGTGGAAAAGAAATCTTTGAGATAAAGATTAAAAATTCAGACGGTTCTATTATTGGTAAGTGGGTATTTATGAAAGACGACTTCCCTAAATGGGTAAAGATAATGGAAAGGAAGTATGGAATTGAAACTAAAGAAAAAGACAGAGATTTAGATTGGCTTAAATAGACAACGATATTTATAAAACTATTCTACATGTAATTTATATGAAATTAAAAGATTTTTTAAGTAATGTAACTGAAAACAAGAGAAATGGACAATGGACTACTTCTATTCGTAAGAATAAGTTAAAGAAAGCAGGGATAACTAAAAAAGAACTTATGGATATTGATGTTAATATAAATAAAAAATTAAAAAAGCATTTGTTTGAGGATTAAAAATGAGTATATGGGACAGAATTAGAAGAATAGTTTCTCCACCAAAAGAAGAGAGAACTGTTAGAGAAAAACCTGCACCAAAGATTGAAGGAAGAAGAGATGATGGAAGTCCTGCACCTGTAGTGGGTGATACTCCTTCTGGGTATGTTGGAAAAGATTCTGCACCAAAAATAGACAAACCAGGAACAACAAAAGTTACTTATTCAGGTGGTGGAGGAAGAAGTAGAAGCACACGAACCATAACTTCCCCTTCAGGAAAACCAACTCCAACCTACACTTCCGATTTACTCCAACAATCATTTACTTCTCAAGAAGCTTTGAGAAAAGCTGAACAAGAACATAAACAGCAACAA
>PWMA01000068.1 GCA_003558335.1 Candidatus Methanofastidiosia archaeon
CCAGTTTCTTTTCATGAACAGTTAGGGTTAGCAAAAGGTTTAAGCTTTACGGTCGAATTATTCAACAAAGCATTTAGATAGGAAAGACATAATAAGGCACAGAGGTATGGGGCCTATATCTGAAACAGAAATGGAAAATATGTTAAAAACTGCAGAAAAATTAGGGAAGTGACATGTTGAAAGATTATTTAAAGCCAAAGATAGTTGTTAGTAAATGCATAGAGTTTGACTCTTGCAGGTACAACGGCCAGATGATTTCAAGCGATTTTGTAAAAGAATTAAAATCATTAGTTGAATTTATTCCAATATGTCCTGAATATGAGATAGGGCTTGGAGTTCCTAGAGATCCTATAAGGATTGTTTCATACGATGGAAGTTTAAAATTAATTCAACCTAAAACTGAAAAAGATGTTACTAGTGATATGGTAAACTTTGCCAATTATTTTTTAAATAGTTTAAATGAGGTAGATGGTTTCATTTTAAAATCAAAATCCCCTTCATGTGGAATCAAAGATGTTAAAATCTATTCTGGAAGTGGACCCCCTCCTAAAGATTCCAAAGGCTCTGGATTTTTCGGTAACGCAGTTATAGAAAAATATTCCAATCTTGCAATAGAAGAAGAAGGAAGATTGTTAAATCCTATAATAAAACAACACTTTCTTACAAAGATATATGCGCTTAGAAGATATAGAGAAGTAAAAAAAACAAGATCAAAAAAAGATTTAGTTGATTATCAATCTCACAATAAATTATTATTTGGAGCATACAGTCAAAAAGAAACTAAAGAACTTGGTAGAATAGTTGCTAATATGCACAAATTTCCGCTTGATATAATATTTGAAAAATATGAAGAACATTTATATGTCCTACTTTCAAAACCTCCACGATGCCATCCAAATATAAATATACTTTTGCATGGATTTGGATACGTTTCTAAAAATCTTAATAAAAAAGAAAAGGAATTTTTCTTTGATGCTTTAGACAAATATAGGAATGGTAAAGTCTCATTGGCAGTTCCTACAAATATCTTAAAGTCTTGGGTCTTAAGATTTGGCATAAATTATCTGGAAAATCAGAGTTTTTTTGAGCCCTATCCAGATCAGTTAATGTCCGTTGAAGATGTTAACGCTTGTGAAGTTAGAGATTACTGGCGTTGAGCTCAGCCTTTCTTAAATGCTTTTATCTCTTCAACTTCGGTAAGTTTCCAGACAATACTCCTTTTTTCTTTTTTTATAGCTTCTAAAGGCTCTTCTGGTGAGTGCCCTAAAACAATCATTACATTTTTTGATAAATTTCTATTTTTTATCATACTTACAAAATCATTTCTGATTTTTTCTTCATCTTTTTCATTTTTGACCTCAACTAGCTTTCCCGAAAGTATCATGAAACTAAAATCTGAAAAATCATGCTCGTATCTTTCTATTTCTACCAATACATATGGGTAATCTCTAAAATAAGATATCTTTTTTCCATAATTTGTCGATAAAAAGTACATATGCCTACCATCGAAAATATACAAAAGAGGGGCGATATAAGGGTACCTATCACCTCTAAATACAATTCTACATATATATTGATTTGTAATTAGTTCATCATACTCTTGTTTTTCCATCTTTGGAATTTTTACTATGTTTTTCATAATCTAAAATATGAATTTAACTATTAAAATCTTTTTATAAAGACATGGCCGTGTAATGCCAAACTAAACAATGATAGTTTTATAAATTGTATTTAACTTTGAAAATCTATTAGGTTAAATAGGCTAGTCTATGTCAGAAAATATTATTCAACAAAAAAATAATAATTATACCGAAGGCATCAAAATTCTTTTGGGAGATCCTAAAAGAGCCATACTTAAACTAGCCATGCCTATGATAATAGCCATGCTTGTTCAGACTCTATATAGCTTTGCCGATGCATTATGGGTTTCTTTTTTAGGGCCAGACGCTTTATCTGCAATAGGTTTTTTCTTCCCATTTTTTTTCATGATTATTGCAATAGGTGCAGGAATTGGTATGGGGGGGAGTGCAGCTATATCAAGATTTATTGGTTCAAATAAAAAGAAAGAAGCCGATAATGTAGCCGCACACACAATTGTTTTAATGATTATAATGGGAGTTATTATTACAATTCCTTTTTTTGTATTCTCAAGAAACATTTTTGAATTAATGGGCGCTGGAAATGTAATAGATAATGCAACTATTTATGCTAGAATTATGTTTGGAGGAACTCTTCTTATTTTTTTCTCAAATGTTTCTAACTCGATTCTTAGAGGTGATGGTGATACTAAGAGGTCTATGTATGCTATGACTTTTGGTTCAATCTTAAATATAATACTTGATCCCATATTTATATATACCTTTGAACTAGGAGTTGCAGGCGCTGCTTGGGCTACACTAGTTTCTATGGCTGTATCTTCTAGCATACTGTTTTACTGGCTTTTTATCAAGAAAAATAGTTACGTATCGATTAATCTTTCTAATTTTAGATTTCGTAAGTATATTTTATTTGATATATTAAGGGTAGGAATACCTTTTTCCTTATCTCAATTGCTAATGTCATTTTCTATTTTGGTTTTGAATCTAGTTGTAGTATTTGTTGGTGGAACTGACGGAGTTGCAGTATACACTACCGGTTGGCGTATAGTAATGTTTGGAACTCTGCCTTTAGTTGGAATATCAACTGCTGTTACAGCTGTCACTGGTGCAGCATATGGGGCAAAAGAATTAAAAAAATTAGATATAGCCTATATGTACTCTGTAAAAATAGGCTTTTATCTAGAAATTTTTGTCGCCACGGCAGTTTTTATATTTGCACCTCAAATAGCTTCAATTTTTACTCAGGCTGAAGGGGGGATGAGAATTTTCGATGATTTGGTAAGTTTTTTGAGAATCACTGCTGTTTTTTATCCTTTAGTGTCTTTTGGCATTTTTTCTTCAGCTTTGTTCCAAGGTGTGGGTAAAGGTATTAATGCTCTCATACTTGCTCTACTAAGAACAATAATATTTGCAGCACCTTTGTCCTACTTTCTTGCAATACCTATTGGGATGGGGCTTGATGGAGCTTGGTGGGGCTTAGTTTTAGGCAACGTTTTGGGGGCAATTACTTCCTTTGTTTGGGCAAGGGTATATATTAAAGGATTAATCGAATAATAATCCAATGGTAAGACACTTAAAAAATAGTAAACCTTATATTTTTTCTTTTACTATCTTTGTTAGGTGTTATGATGTATCCGAAGATGGATCAAAGAAAGATGCAAAAGATGATGAAACAGATGGGCGTATCAACCAAAGATATACCTGCTGAAAAAGTTATTATTTTTACAAAAGATGCAAAAATGATCTTTGATAATCCTCAAGTAACTGAAACTACTATGATGGGACAAAAAACATATCAGCTTGCAGGCAATTTTAGAGAAGAAGCAACTGAAGTTGAAATTATAATTGCTGATGACGACGTTGAATTAGTTGTTGCTCAAACTGGGATTGAGAAAGAAAAAGCAAAAGATCTACTAATAAAAAATAAAGGGGATATAGCCGCAACAATTATGGAACTCCAAAAATAATCAAAATGAGTTTTTCATTATTTCTACAGCTTTTTTGATCTCTTTTTCTGAAACGATCAATGGGGGAACAAGTCTAACTACTTTGTCCCTAGTACAGTTAATTAGAAGATTGTTTTCAAAGCACTTTTTTACAAAGCTACCACATGGATCATCAAATTCCATTCCTAACATAAGGCCTTTTCCTCTAATATCTTTAAAAGATATTTCACTCTTTACTAATTGCAATTTCTTTATTAGGTATTCTCCCATTTTTTTAGAATTTTCAATTAATTTTTCTGATTCAATAGTATTCATCACAGTAAGTCCTACTGATGTAGAAAGAGGATTTCCTCCAAAAGTAGTCCCATGATCTCCATGATGTAAACAATCGGAGATCTCTTTTTTTGCAACTATCGCTCCTAATGGAACGCCCCCTCCAAGTGCCTTTGCCACAGTAATTATATCTGGTTTAATATCATAATGTTGGAAAGCAAACCATTTACCAGTTCTCCCCATGCCTGATTGAATCTCATCAAAAATTATTAATATTTCTTTATCTTCTCTTAGATCAGAAAGCGTTTTCATAAAATCTTTTGATGCAATGTTTATTCCGCCTTCTCCCTGTATTGGCTCAACTAACAACCCTCCTGTTTTATTGCTAACTTTTTCAAGGACATCATTTACATCATTAAATTGGGCCCTTTTAAATCCTGGAGGGAAAGGACCAAAACCTGATCTATACTTGTCTTTATCTGTAGTTGTAAGTGTAGTGATAGTTCTCCCATGAAAAGAGTTTGAAAAATATATTATTTCATCTTTATTTTTTTTAGAATTAAAACGTCTTGCTAATTTAATTGCACCTTCATTTGCTTCAGCACCACTATTACAAAAAAAAGCCCTGTCAAGTCCAGACACTTCACACAGTTTTTTTGCTAAGAGATACTGAGAAGGGATGTGGTAGAAGTTACTAACATGGATCAATTTTTTTGCTTGATCTGATATTGATTTGACTATATTAGGATGCGCATGACCCAGGCAATTTACAGCTATACCGGCTAAAAAATCAAGATATTTTATATCTTCAGAAGAATAAAGATAACAGCCTTCACCTCTTTCTACAACTAAAGGATATCTTCCATATGTATTAAAAACATAATCACTTTCTAGTTTTTTTGCTTCTTCTACATTCATAAACATACCTCTATGTGTGGTATTGAGAATTTATTTTTACATAATCATAAGATAGATCACAACCCCACGCCTTTGAAGAAAAATCTCCTAAGTTAATGTTAATTCTTATTATAACAGGGTCTTTTTTAAATTCTTTACTTGCCTCTTCTTTTGGAATATCTGTTCCTTTGCCGTTTTTTACAATGTTAAGCTCACCTATATAAACGTCAATTCTTTCCAATTCTATCTCCGCCCCAGAATAGCCCACAGCAGCCATAATTCTTCCCCAGTTGGGATCTTCTCCAAATATTGCAGACTTAACCAAACTTGACGATATAACTGCTTTAGAAACTTTATTTGCATCTTCTTGACTTTTTGCACCATAACATTGACACTCTACAAGTTTTGTGGCTCCCTCTCCATCCCTTGCAATTTTTTTGGCAAGCTCTATACAAACAAAATCTAAAGCATTCTTAAAACTTTGAATTTTATTTTCTGTATCTATTTTTATATTTGAAAGGCCATTTGCTAGAATAACAACGGAATCATTTGTACTTGTATCTCCATCAACAGATATCACGTTAAAGGATTTATCAACAGAAGTTTTAAGACAATCTTTTAGTATTTCTGAAGGTACTTCGGCATCAGTAAATATAAAACATAACATTGTTGCCATATTCGGATTAATCATCCCACTTCCTTTAGCGACGGCAGATATAGTATAACCTTCACTTTCAACTGTTATTTCTTTACTTACCAAATCTGTTGTGAGTATAGCATTTGCAATATTTTTAGATGCCCTATCCGAGACATCCAATAAAGGAACAGTTTTATCTATTGCATTTATCATTTTTTTCATAGGCAATGGGATTCCTATTTTTCCTGTAGAAAAAACAAGACAGTCTTCTTTTTTTATATCTAATTTCTGACTTGTGTACTCGGCTGTATAGAGTGCGTCTTCCATTCCTTTTGCACCTGTGCAAGCATTTGCAAAACCACTATTACAAACTATAACCTGAGCTTTTCCATCGGAAATAAATTCACGATCTAATAGCACAGGCGCGGCAGCAGCTTTGTTTTTAGTGAATACTCCTGCGGCATTGCACAATTTTTCAGAATAAATGATGGTAAAATCTAGTTTTTCTTTTTTAAATCCTGCATGAATTCCTTGCCCCTTAATACCTTTGACCTTTGTAATGCCCGAATCGATGACCCTCATTAAATCCCTTTACTAAAGAACAATGAAAGATATATAAAATTAATGTTATTTTTATAACATTTAAATATAAAAAATAAAAAATATGGGGTATTTAAAATAAAATCTACGGATATAGCTATTGAATGTTTTATTTTATATGAATTAAGGTTTTATAAATAAAAATAAAACATTATTAAATATTAAAATTAATCATTGGAGGATGAAACTTTGCATAAAATAATTTTAATAAGCATGATGTCTATTTTGATATTAGCTTCTGGATGCGCAACTCATGAGCGGATAAGAGAACTACAATCTGTTGAAATTAGAGAGTACGAGGGAGAGGATCTTTCATCCTTTATAGAGTTTAGAGATACTTCGATAAAAGGTCCACAAAGAATTGATATTTTAGATTATGAGCTAAAAGTATTCGGTATGGTAAGTAATACTAGGAATTATACTTATGAAGAAGTTTTAGATAACTATCAAAAATATCAAAAAGTTGTAAAGATATATTGTGTTGAAGGTTGGACATCAAAAAATCTTTGGGAAGGGATATTATTAAAAGATATTTTCAATGAAGCTGGACTTGCTCCAAAAGCTTCAACTGTAATATTTCATGCCTATGATGGATATACAACTTCACTTCCAATAGATTATATTATAAAAAATGACATCTTACTTGGGTACAAAATAAATGGGATTACATTAACCCCTGGTGCCGGATACCCTTTTACATTAGTTGCAGAGGACAAATGGGGATACAAATGGATAAAGTGGGTTACTAAAATTGAGATTTCTGATGATGAAGATTACAGAGGATATTGGGAAAGTAGGGGCTATAGCAATATCGGGGATCTAAATAAATCTTTTTATGATTTAAGTTAAAATATGCAGAAACCTTTTATATTAATTTTCTTTTTCTCTTATCATGGCCAATACTAAAAATAAATCGTTGCTACAAATTTTTAATTTATTGGCAATATTTGCCACAATATTTGTTAATTATCTTGCAAATGCACTGCCCATTGGAGGAAGACTTACAGGCGAGATATCCGATTCCTATCCAAATCTTTTTGCACCCGCCGGGATTACATTTGCAATATGGGGCGTAATATATTTACTTTTGATTTTATTCGGAATATACCAAGCAAGAGATTTATTTAAAAAAGAAAAAATATCTATGCCCTTTTTAGATAAAATTTCTTATTATTTTATTCTTTCAAGTATAGCTAATATAACATGGATTTTTGCTTGGCACTACGAACAATTTTTACTATCTTTGTTTTTAATGATCTTAATCTTTTTTTCACTTCTTAAAATATATTTGAGGTTGGATATTGGAAAGTCGATAGCGCCAAAAATGGAAAGATTATTTGTCCAAATTCCATTTAGTGTATATTTGGGATGGATTACAGTTGCAACAATCGCAAACGTCACAACATTCTTAGTATCGATAAACTGGGATGGTCTAGGATTAAGCGATGTGATTTGGGCAATGATTGTAATCATTGTCGCGCTCATAATTACTTTGCTCATGATAATAACACGAAAAGATATAGCATATACTCTAGTTGTTATATGGGCTTTATTGGGCATATATATAAAAAGTTCTGACCCTACTATCCTGGGAGTTCAAAACGAAATAGCATTGACTGCAGCAATATCTGCCATAATACTGGTCTTAGCAATAATTGTAGAGATTGGAGCAGATAAATTATTAAAGAAACAAAAAGTTTAATTTTTATTCTTTTTCTTCATATCCAATAGGTATAACGTATAAAGGTATACCATAGTCTTGAGTTCCTAAGATTTTAATTATTTCACTATCAGAAAATGCACCAACTGGACATGAAACTAGACCTAAGGACAAGGCTGCAAGTTCTAAGTTTTGACAAGAATGTCCTGCCTCAATAAGGGCATATCTTATACCACGACTTCCATATTTATATTTCATTCTTTCAAAGTTTGAAATAATAATAAGTGAAATAGGAGCTTTAGATATAAAGGCTTGACCAAAGCAACTTATTGCTATTATTCTTCTATAATCTCCTTCTTTAATTAGTTCTATACTGTTTGTAAGCGGTGTATATCTATATATTCCTGCTTTTATTTCTTCAATAGACTCTTTTCCAATCGCAATAAATATAGACAAAGGGTATAATCCTCCTGCTGAAGGAACTGTTTTATATGGTCCACTATTTCTTATGCCATATGCAGCAAAAAGAAGATTTGATAGCTGTTGATAAGATATTTTAGAAGATTTAAAACTTCTTACTGACTTTCTCCTAGTTAATAAAGATTCAAATGATTCTGTACCTTCTAAATGATTTTTAAGTTTTATCATATTAATTCTCCCAAGTATAAAGGGATTCATTTTGGGATTTTATTTTTTTTCTGCCAAATAGTTTGATTAAGATCGCGCCCCCTGCAAATCCTCCAACATGCGCCATATAAGCAACCCCTCCATAAGGATCAGTAAAACTGAATACTAATTGCAGAATAAACCATATGAAAAGAAAGTATAATGCTTCTATCTTATAAATTCTTATAAATCCAAAAGGTATTATTGTGCTGATCTTATTTTTTGGGTAAAGAATTATATAAGCTCCCAGAATTCCAGATATCGCTCCTGATGCCCCAACTGCAGGTATAAATGAATCAAGATTAAAAGCCATATGCGAAAGTGCAGCAATAACCCCACAAAATAAATAAAATACTAAGTATCTAACTTTCCCTATAGCGGCCTCAATATTATCACCAAATATTATAAGAAACCACATATTGCCTAAAAGATGTGCCCAACTACCATGCATAAACTGATGAGTAACAATCGTCCACATATCTATACCGAGAAGAAAACTTCTTGGAACAAATGCAAATATGTTATTCAATAAATTGCCAGTGAAAAAATTAATAGCGTATAAAAATATGCTTGTAATTATCAAACCATAGGTTATATAAGGCCTTTCTATGGAAATATTTTCGTCTGCAATTGGGAACATATTATTATACCAAATTAATAATATTTATAAGGTTTTAGAGTACTTAAATATTGAATCTGAATGGTACTAAATCTTTAATTATTGCTTATAATTTGTTTTAGAAGTTTATTATAGCTCCTTTTATTCTTTAAAGTTGTATTTTTCCATTTATCTTGATTCTGTTAATCTATTAATAATTAATTCGGTTTATCCTTTGTATTAAAGGTTTAAAGGGGCATTAAATTAATAATTACCTTCCAAAACCCTTAAATACACCTATAAATTGATTTAAAATATGATACCCAAAAGAGTGTTCTTTGTTAAAGGAAAAGGTATTCACAAAGATCATCTACAATCTTTTGAACTTGCACTAAGGGATGCTGGAATAGAAAAATGTAATCTCGTTTATGTTTCGAGTATTCTTCCCCCATACTGTGAAATCATACCCAAGGAGGAAGGATTAAAATGTTTAGGCGCTGGACAAATAACTTTCTGTGTAACGGCAAGAAATGCTACAAACGAGCCAAAAAGACAGTTATCTGCTGCAGTGGGTCTAGCAATACCTGCCGAGAAGGGTAACTATGGATATCTAAGTGAAGTTCATATGTTTGGGCATGATGAGGAATATACGGGCGACTATGCCGAGGATCTTGCAGCAACAATGTTGGCGACGACTTTTGGTATAGATTTTAATCCAGATACCGCTTGGGACGAAAGAAACGAAATATATAAGGCTAGTGGGAAAATATTTGATAGTCAAAGCGTTGCCATTGCAACGAAAGGTGACAATTGTGGCAAATGGACAACAGTTATAGCCGCTGCAATATTTTTGCTGGATTAATCTTTAAATAATATTATTATTTTTTCTTAATTTTAATAAACGTTACGTTAAATTTTCTAAAAATCCTCTTGTATCCTCCATTTCTAGCCACCCTTTGTCCAATATTTGGATCAAATCTTCAATTTTGTCCACTTGATTTAATATTTTTTTATTCATCTCCCGATCTTTTATTTTGATTTCTGCGTAACCACTAATAATTGATAAAGGATTTCGTATATTGTCAATTAAAAAAGCAATGTAGTTTATATTGTCTTCAAGCTGTTGCTGTGACTTCTTTCTATCTGTAATGTCAATGCCTATTTCAATTACATATAGGGTTCCATCATAATCTTTGTAAGGAAAGTCATAGACATGATAGGTTTTTTTATTTATATGAGTTCTTTCACAACTTTTAGCTTTTTGAGTTTCAAATACTTCTAACACAGGACAAGATAAACAAGGTTCTTGATTTCTATTTTTAAAGTCATGAAATATTTCGTAACAATATTTTTTGTTTTCTAAATCAAAATTACTCTTTAAATATTTGTTTATAAACTTCAAAGAAAGATCGGGACTATAAATACATACATATGCAGGAAACTCTTCTAATAATGAATATAAAAATTCCTTGCTTTTTGGCATGGATTCTGGAACTTCTCTTTTTTCATAATTATTACACAAAAGAAAATAGTATTTTTCGTGAATTTCCTTGCCTTCATAGTTACTCATACCAACAATTGAAGAAGTGATTGTTTTACCTTCATTTGTTATTATTTTAATTTTTGTTTCATTATTACTGCCTTTATCAAAATAGTCATTTAAAAACATGTTAAATTTTTCTAGAAAGTCTAAATCAATAAAATCTTTCATATATCTTCCAATAACTTCTTCCTCAGAATATTTTAAAAAATTAAGGAAAGCTTCATTTGTATCACTTATCTTGCCATTTTCATCAATTGAAATACAAATAAAAGGAGCTTTGTCAAAAAGAGATCTGTAGTTTTGATAATTCTTTCTAAGACTTGCTATTTCTTCTAAAAGTTGCTCTCTAGATTTTTCTTCATAGTTCATTTATTTTCCTCTATTTTAACTTTTTAGACGACAAGTTTCAACGATAATATAATTGTTTTTGTTTTTTAAGTATTTATTAATTTTTTGTCTTCTTTGCCTTACTTCTTCCAAATGGACAAACTTGAATACACACACCACAACAACTCATAATTCCTAAATCTGGGTCTTTAGAAAACTCTTCAAGTTTTGACACACATGTATCGATATCAAGGGAAATCTCTCTTTCTTTTGGATAATCCTTGAAATTATTATTCTTTAATGCTTTGACTATACAGTAATCGATACACCTTTGACATTTTCCACAATTATTTTCAAGCGGAGCACCCGTTTCAAGCGGAGCATCAGTTAAGATTGATGCAAGACGAAGCCTAGGGCCATATTCTTTAGTAACTAAATTTAAAGACTTTCCAATCCAGCCAATACCTGCAGTTCTAGCAATTGCCCGATGAGAAATATGGCTTCTCCAATCTAGGTCATTAATTACATTAGACGCAGGTATCGAAAGTGCTTTATAACCACTAGATTCTAGGAATATTGAAAGGCGGTATGCAATAAAATCTAATCTATTGTTCAAAGCCGTTGTATGTTTTGCATAAATAGGCCTACTTTCTGGAAGTTTCTCTAGAGCTTCATCAGGAATCTTTAATCCTACGCTTATCCCTCTTGAGTAGCTTTTTAGTAAATCTTTGGGAAAAGTTTCATAATCACTTAACAAATTAAGATCTGAAACCCCAAAAGTGTTAACTCCTAATTCAAAGGCCATTTCTCTTAATTTAGATGTAAGGGCAAGATCTTCTTTATCTTGATTTAAATCTTTTTTCATTGTATTAGTATTATCTGCTCACTATATAAAAATATTTGATATTTGTTATTCTTTGATAACTAAATAGTTTGATAAAAGAATTAATCCTCCGCCTATTATTATGCCTGAATTAAGATATTGGCTAAAAGCTACTATTGCTACAATAGAGGCTACCACCGGTTCTATTAAAAGTATTAAACCGGCTTTTGAAGCCTCTACATTTTCAATACCCTTATAGAACAATGAGTTTGGAAAAAAGGCAACTATTATAGAAAACAAAATAAAATAAAACCAATACTCCAGAGGAAAGTTATATGATAATCTCATCAAAAAATCTTCTTGATAAAATAAGTAAACTATTGGCCAGATAAATATTAACCAAAGAAATGAGAAAAAAGAATATACGGAAATTGTACTTATATAATAGTCTCTGTTTATACCTGTTTTTCTGGCAAATATTACCCATAAAGAGAGAAATACTCCTGCTAATAAAGATGAAACTAATCCTTGAGGGCTTCCTATGCTACCGATATTCCAAGGAGAAAGAAGAAAAAATATGCCTATTAATGCTATCAATACTGCCTTTATTTTCATTTTAGTTATTATTTCATTGAGAAAAATTTTTCCAAAAAAAGTTGTCCAAATAGGTTGAGTATAAATCAGCAGAGCAACTATTGCCACAGGCGTACCAAAGATGATACCACCATATTGTGTTAATTGTAATAATGCTCCAATTAGGCCATATACGATAAAAAAGAAAATATTATTTCTTCTGAGAGGAATTTTTTTTTTATAAATATTATAGGCAAGGTTACTAAAAACAGCAATAATAAAGAATAAACTGATATCTCATAAAGTGAAAATCCTAAATTAGAAAAAAATTGCCCTCCAGGTATAGTTAGGCCAAAAAAAACTGCAGAAATAACAATGGCCCAATAATCTTTATTCATAGAAATAAAACAAACAATATATTTATAAAATTATTTATTTATTTTCTAAGTTAAAATATATTCTTCTATTGTTCCTTCCCTTATTAACTGCCTCAATAAATTTAATTTTCCCAATTTCTTTTAAACTATTAACATGGCATCCTCCATCTGCTTGAGCATCAAATCCTTTAATGTCTACAATCCTTATTTTTTTTATTTCTCGAGGAAACTCCATTGCAAGTTTAAAAAGTGATGAATCTTTCTGTGCTTCTTCAATATCTTTATAATATATTTCCACAGGTAAATCTTTTTCTATTATTTGATTTGCCTCATCTATTATTTTTTTGATAAATTCGATGTCTAATTTTTCTATATTTAGATCTATTCTGCCTTTTTCAGGATTCAACTGATTTCCAGTTATTGATAAGTTATAGTTTTTACTAAACACTCCTGAAATCAAGTGCGCTGCAGTATGAAATCTCATTAATTTGTATCGTCTGTCCCAATCAATTATTCCTTTAACTTCGTCTCCTTCTTTAAGACCTTCTTTTTCCAGCTCGTGGCTTATTTTACCTTCAAATTTACCCACATAGACTACATTGTAAACTTTTCCATCTCTTTTATTAACGAGTTTACCCGTATCCCACTCTACACCTCCACTATTTGGATAAAAATTTGTTTTGTCCAGGGCTATATATTTTCCTTTAGTTGATGTGACAGTAGCGCTAAATTCCTTAATATAAGAATCTTCTATATACAAACAATCATTCATTAACCATCACCAGAATTATATTTTAAAAAAATAAAAAAAATATAAATATTTTAGAATAGACCAAGTCCACCTAAGAATATGATTAATATAGCCACTGGAGCTATTATTCTACATACCCACATCCAGACTGTTTCCAACTTGAAAGCACCATGTGCAGTTGTTTCTTTCTTAGCAACGTCCTTTATTACCCAACCGGCAAATAGAGCAATGAATAACCCTCCAAGTGGGAGAAGTATGTTAGAAGCAATGTAGTCCATAGTGTCTAAGAAGTCCATCCCCATGAATACATTTCCTAAAGCTGGAACTGCACCTTGTGATAGAGCAGAAGGGATTCCTAAAAGGAATATTATTCCTCCAACAACTGTGGCTGCTTTATGCCTTGTTATTCCC
>PWMA01000007.1 GCA_003558335.1 Candidatus Methanofastidiosia archaeon
CTTCAGAGCAATACCGTTCTATGCCTTCCATTATAGCAGACACTTCTGCCTCAGTTTTAGAAACACCTTTTCCATTGTAGACCGATACAGAGCTCAATGTTGCATCAGGCCTTACAGCTGAGAAAACAGGTATTCCAAGTCTGTCTAGATCTGTTATGTCTGCTATTCTTGTGATCCCACAAACTTCAAGTTTATCTTTTACTAATTTGAGCGTTTCTTCTGGGGCTATAGCTCTGTGCGTGTCTTTTTTATACTTTTTTTTACAACTTTTAAGTTCCATTTCATCTACCGTATAGAGAGCCATCCATTTGTATATCAATTAGGAAATCAAAAGGTACAACGCCAACCCATCCTGCTCTTTCAAAAACACTCATGAAACATACCCCTAGTGTCTTTTTGTCCACATCTCCTACTTTTTTCAAAAATTCCATGACTTTTTCTACATCTGGACCGCCTTTCATAGCAAGCCCTCCCATAATAACTAATAGATCTGGATTAAGCGGATTTCCCCCTTTGATAAAGTCAAAATGAACATGAGAGATATTTAGTTTGTAAGGTTTATCTAGTTCTAGCGATGGTACAAAAATAAGTTCTTTTTCCATATCCCTAATAACATATCCCAGTAACTCAACTATCGGTGTACAAGTGTATGGATTTCCAGTAAATACAATCTTTTTGATTTCTCTTTCCTCATCTAAATCTTCAACAATCTTCTTAAAAGTTCTTAAAAATCCAGTAATTCCTTTTGTTATTGAATCAATCTTTTCCAAAATAATCTACCTCTTCTTCAAAATAATTGAAAAGTACCTCTTCAATATCTTTTTTTAATAAATTTATATTTGTTCCTTTCTGTGCAGATATTTCTATCCCTTCTATACTATCTTTAAAGCCCCATTCCCTTATATCTGTTTTATTTAAAACTTTTATAAAAGAAACTCCAACAAAATTCTCATATATCTCATTGAATAGATTCATTTGTTTTTCCATAGTATAGCCGCAAGATTCAGTTGGGTCAAAGACAAATATTATTAGCTTTGCAAGATATTTCAATGCAGATATAGCTTGAAGTTCAATAGGATTTCTATAACTTAGTTCTCTATCCAAAAGTCCAGGTGTATCCACAACCTGTATCTTTCTTTTCTTATATTCAAATGAGGAAACATTGATACCTTTTGTTGTAAAAGGGTAAGAATTTATTTTAGGATCCGATTTTGTGAGATTTTTTAAAAGAGAAGATTTGCCCACGTTTGGAAATCCTGCGATTACTATTGTATACAAATCTGGATTTATTGAAGGAAGATTTTTTAGTTTTTCTCTCGAATCATTTAAAAATTTTAAGTTTCTTTTTATCTGCTTTACAACTGAAATATATCTGCCGTAACACTCTCTTCTAAGGCTTGATGCTTCTTGAGCATGACTTGCCCTTCTAATCTTCTTTATATACTCAAGTTTAAGTGATTTTATAGTATTGACTGCAAAAGAAACGGCCCCTAGATTGTGTCTTAATTTATCTATTCCTGCTATTACATCTATTAACTCTCTCGTGAAAGGAGGTAATCTATCAAAAGAAGGGTGCCTATCTACAACCTTATAGAGGGATTCTGCCAAACTATCCCCCGCAACTGTTACTCTAATTGATTCTTTTTCCTTTACAATCTCATCCATAGTCTTTTTTTTAGAATGGGCTTTTTTGTTTGCATTTTTAAAGGCCTTATCTACTATCTCATCAATTTCTATACGAGGTATTTCCTTGAACATGTGAAAAATCCTTTGACATTATATTTCTGAGTTTTCCTTTATTGAATCTAGTGTATACACTTTAAAAATCCTCTTCTTAAGTTCACTCGAACTGTAAGGAAGTCTTTTTTCGAGCCTCATTACTTTTGTATTAAGGCCACTTTTTCTTATTCTCTCTTTAATCCAAGAAGAATATTGGTCCGGTCCAAGAAATATTATGTCTGGATTCTCATTTATAACAGGCACAAAAAAATCTTTGGGGTCTCCAAGTATCACTTTCTTAACAATTTTTAGATTTTCAAGGATTAACTTACGTTCATTTTCATTGAATATTGGTGCACGTCCTTTGAACTTCTTTATGGTTTCATCTCTTGCAATAACTACAACAAGTTCCCCTAACTTAGAGGCTTCCATTAAAAAATATATATGACCTGGATGAATAATGTCAAAATTACCTGCAATAAGAACCTTCAAAGCAACACCTTTAATTTATTAAAAAGGTTATTTTATAAATATTGTGGAATAGGTTTCTTTCATGCTTATAGCCATCAGAAACAAGAAGAAAAAAGATGAAGTTGAGATTTTGGAAATCTTTAATGGAAAGATTGTAACAAAGTATATTCTTGTTCTTGCTCAAGATGGTGAGAGATTTGTTCCAAAAAAATTTAGAATGAATAAAGATGATAAAGAAACATTATTAAAACCTAAAGAATCTTTGAAACTATTAAGGAGCGATACAGTTTTCATATCAAAAGATCACTTTACAGAAGAAATATTAAACTTTTTTATCAACATGTTAAAGTCATATGGTGCTAAATTTGATTTTATTTCACTTTGCAGATTCTGTTTAATTGAAAATAGGATTAATACCAAAGGAACTCCATACTTATATCGTTCAGATCCGATATGTGAGATATGTGCAAAATTTGAAATCACTAAAGAGTTGAATTATAAGGGTATAAAGGACACAAAACTTGCCTTTAAGTTACTAAAGAGATATTCGGACGTTGATCGAGTATTGATGGTTTTTGATCCGAAGTTTGATCCTACTAAAGACTCCACAGTCACACTTTATGATAAAATTGAAGCCTCGCCTCTTGATATCAAAATTTATAAAATAAAAGATCTTGATATATCTAAAGATTTTAAGGATAAATTGATTTCTAGAGGAATCAATGAACTTACACCAGTCCAATCCATTTCAATTCAAAAAGGTCTGTACAATAAAAATAATTTACTCGTTATGAGTGAAACTGCTTCAGGAAAAACTCTTATAGGGGAACTCTCTTTTTTTTCAAATTATACTAAAGGAAAGAAACTGCTTTATTTATCTCCTTTGGTGTCTTTATCTTTACAGAAGTATGAGGATTTTAAGGAAAATTATTCAAAAAACAGTGTTTCTTTAAGGGTTGGACTTTCAAGGATTTCAGATAATCCTAAAGATATAAACAGATCTCTTGAATCAGATATAATTGTTGGAACATATGAAGGTATTGATCAAATCTTTAGATCTGGACTTAATATAGAAAATATCTCTACTATAGTAATAGATGAAATACACATGCTTCAAGATAAAGAAAGAGGTCCTCTTTTAGATAGTTTAATATCGAGATTAAATATTTTATGCCCAAATGCCCAGTTTATAGGTCTATCTGCAACAGTAGGAAATCCAAAAGAGCTTTCTAATATCCTAAATATGAAACTCGTAAGCTATAACAAAAGGCCAGTACCTCTTGAAAGACACGTTATTTTTTGCTCAGGCCATGGCGGAAAACTTCATACTATTTCTAGGATAATAAAG
>PWMA01000071.1 GCA_003558335.1 Candidatus Methanofastidiosia archaeon
AAGGCAGAAAAAACTAGACAACGTTTTTTATATTTTTCTGTTTTTTAGGAGGTATTGTTGTGTGCGGTTTTATTGGCTGTTTCCCTGGCCAAGATTTAACGAGGGTATCCAAAGGACTATCCCGGATTATTCATAGAGGGCCTGATGAAAATAACATAATAGAATCTGAAATGGGAATATATGGGCACTGTAGGCTAGCCATATTGGATGTTGATTCTGGAATACAACCAATGGAATTAAATGATCATCTAATAGTTTTCAATGGAGAAATATATAATCATCAAAAATTACGTTCTTTATTGAATGAAGATTTAAATTCTAATTCAGATGCTGAAATTATTTTAAGACTATATCTAAATTTTGGCCCAGAAATAATAAATAAATTTAATGGAATGTTTTCATTTGCCATTATAAATAAAGATACTCTTTTCTTAGCCAGAGATCCAATTGGTATTAAACCATTATATTATTCAAAAAACGATGGTATTATTTACTTTGCTTCAGAAATAAAAGCTTTGTCTGACATTGGGACTAAAATATTTGAATTTCCTTGTGGAAATTATTGGCATTCTGAGTATGGGTTTAAAGAATATGCTAATTTTTCTAATTTAAAGAACCCAAATTTAAGAAATATTCCAATTATAAAAGAAGATCTGTCCATTCTAAAAGAAGCTATAATTAAATCTGTGAAGTTTCGTTTAATATCAGATGAAAATGTACCCATAGGAGTGGCTTTAAGTGGAGGGCTTGATAGTAGTATTATTGCAGCAATAGCAAGAAAGGAAAAATATCCTCTGAATACATTTACTGTTGGAACTAGTGAATCTGAAGATTTAGAATTATCAAAAATCGCTTCAGATTACTTAAACACAGAACACCACATATATACATATGATCACAAAGATATTCAAGAGGTTCTTCCTTCAGTCATAAAGCAATTAGAATCATTTGACGCTGCTTTAATCAGAAGCGCAATACCCAACTATTTTCTTTCAAAATTGGCTTCAAAGCATGTAAAGGTCTTATTGACTGGTGAAGGAGCAGACGAAATTTTTGGAGGGTATGAATATTTGTCAGAGGTAAATGATCCGTTTAAGTTCCATGATGAATTATTAAATTTAATATCTAATTTGCACAATACAAATCTTCAACGTACAGATAGGATGACCATGGCATTTGGACTTGAAGCCAGAGTTCCATTTTTAGATAAAAATGTTATCGAAATTGCTTTAAAATTACCGGTGCGTTGGAAATTACACAATAAAAAAAGAGTAGAAAAATATATTTTAAGGAAAGCATTCGAAGATATGCTACATCCTGATATTCTTTTAAGACCCAAAGAAAAATTTTCACATGGAGCAGGGTCTAAAGACATATTGGCAGACTATGTAGAAAATGAAATTTCTGATAATGAGTTCAAATATGAGAAAAAAGTGGATGGCAATATAACTTTAAGATCTAAAGAAGAACTCCTCTATTATAGAATATTTAAAGATAATTTCGGAGATCTTGTAAGTTCTCAGACAGTTGGCCGTACTAGATCTATAACTAGAGATGAAATATCTTAAAACACTGTTAAAAGACAAAATATATTTAAATAAACAAATACAAATTTAATATGTGAAAATATGAAAAACATAGATTTCTTTTTTAATCCATCTTCAATAGCAGTTATAGGAGCTTCAGATAAAGTTGGAAGTGTGGGTTATGAAATCATGAAAAATCTTATTGAAGATTTTCCGGGTGATGTATACCCCGTTAACATAAAACAAAAATCAATTTTTGGTAAATCTAGCTATAAAAGTATATTGGATGTACCAGATAACATTGAATTGGCAGTTATAGCTATAGGAGCTTCATTTGTAAATGATGTATTGGAAGAGTGTGGTAAAAAAGGCGTAAAAGGGGCAATTATTGTTTCTGGAGGATTTTCAGAAATTGGTGAAATGGATAGAGAACATAAATTATTAGAGATATCTAAAAAATATGGAATTAGGTTAATTGGCCCTAATTGTATAGGAATATATGATAATTTCTCCGGAGTGAACACAATTTTTCTATCTAAAGATAAGGTAACCTATCCTCAAAAAGGAAAAATTTCATTTCTTTCTCAAAGTGGTGCATTTGCGGGACTTATATTGGACTGGACAAGTAAAGAAAAAATAGGCATGTCTAAAGTTGTAAGTTATGGGAATAAGGTAGATGTAAACGAAGCAGATTTAATTAATTATTTGTATCAGGACGAAAATACAAAAGTTATTTGCCTTTATATAGAAGGGATAAGACGTGGTAAAAAATTTATGGAATCGGCAAAAAAAGTTTCTGATAAAGTTCCCATCCTTGCGTTAAAGTCTGGAAAGACGAAATCTGGTGCAAAAGCAGCTTCAAGTCACACTGGAAGTCTTGCAGGTGAAGATATAATATATGATTCTGCATTTAAACAGTCGCACATAATAAGAGCAAATAATTTTGAAGATCTATTTGATATGGCAAAAGCACTGGAAAAACAAATTTTTCCTCAAAGTGATGGAGTTGCAATTGTTACTAATGCAGGTGGATTAGGTGTTATGGCCGCAGATGCATTAGAATTAAATGGGCTTCGACTTGCAAATTTGGACAAAAATACAATAAATAAGCTAAAAGACAGATTCCCTGAGAGGGTTGTAATATCTAATCCTATGGATTTAGTTGGAGACGCAGATAAAGAACGTTATGAGGTTGGTTTAAAAGCACTTTTAGAAGACAAAGATGTTGGCTTAGTTATTGTTATTTTATTATTGCAAGTTCCGACACTTTCTTTAGATTCAGTGGATAGTATTTTAAAGATTCAAAAAATTTCCGATAAGCCCATCATCGTGTTGGGAGCAGGAGGAGAGATTATTTCTCCGTACTTGAAAAAATTAGAAGAGAGCGGTTTGGTAGTTTATACTTCTCCTGAAAGGGCAGCTAGGGCAGCATATGCCTTAGTGAATCATGCAAAAGTTCGAGGTGATATATATACAGAACGTAAAAAGGATATTGGAATCTGTAAAACGTGAAAATAGAAAATCTTTGATGGAGCATGAATCTAAGGAAATTATGAAGGCTTATGGGATAAAAGTACCTAAAGAAGGAATTGCAACATCCGAGGAAGAAGTACTCAAAATTGCAAGAAAAGTTGGGTATCCTGTGGTATTAAAAATTGCCTCACCTGATATACAACATAAAACTGATGCCGGAGCCGTAATTCTTAATTTATCAAAAGCGGAAGATATTTTAGAAGCCTATAGAAAGGTACTTGAAAATTCTAAAAAATTTAATCCAAATGCAGATATAAGGGGCGTATTGGTCCAACATATGATGCCTAAACAGAGAGAAGTAATAATAGGGGTTTCAAAAGACGATCAATTTGGGCATGTGCTTATGTTTGGTCTTGGAGGAATTTTCGTTGAAGTATTGAAAGATGTTTCTTTTAGAATTATTCCTATTGAAGAAGAAGATGCTTATGAAAT
>PWMA01000146.1 GCA_003558335.1 Candidatus Methanofastidiosia archaeon
GACTTTTTCAGATGCATAGAGTAGCTCAATTAATCTTGCCCAGTGGAATGCGAGCGTTGAGTTTACTGGCTTTCCAAGAGTCTCTATAAGCTCTTTGTAGGCTTCATTTGCAAGAGGTGTTGTAAATCCATCGATGACATTGATTCTTCCCAATGGTCCAACTCTGTAAATTCCGCTTTCAACGCCTCCGCTAAGCCCTTTCCACCCTATTTCCTTTAGATAAGGGTACTTAGTATATGTCCACGGCTCGACATGCTCTGCTATGTGCTCTTTGTATTTACTTCCATCAAAAAGAGAAAATTCCTCATCAAGTGGGCTTTTAACCCTTACCATGCCATCATAGAAGTTTAGATTGTTATTTTTATCAACTAATCCCATATTGTACGTTTCTAAGGTATACGCTTGATGTTTGATAAGGTCAAGGTAGGCCTTATTTTTTAGAACTTTATCTTTGAAAAACTCTAAAGTAAACTGTGAAAATTTAACGCAAGATGTAGCCATAGATTCAATTTCATCTCTTTCCTCTTCGTTTAATCCTTTTGAGATTCCCCCTGGTAGGCCGCATACAGGGTGTGTCGGTTTGCCTCCAAGTATTCTTGTTATCTTTTGTCCGTAGGCCCTGTGCTTTATGACTTCCTTTCCGATTTCTACACCAACTTTGTCTAAAACACCTATGATGTTTCTATCCTTTTTATTGGCATCTGGGCCCACGACAAAGTCTGGGCCACCAAGAAAGTAGAAGTGAAGTATGTGGTCATAGACGATATAGCCGCAATACATTAGCTCCCTTAACTTTTTTGCTGTTTCAGTTGGCTGGGTATTAAAGGCGCTGTCTAGTGCCTTAGTTGCGGCAAAGTGGTGCGATACAGGGCACACACCACATATCCTTGATGTAATCTGAGGCATATCTTCAGCCAGCCTGCCTTCGGTAAACTTCTCAAATCCCCTTAATTCAGGTATCTGAAGGTAGGCGTTTTCAACGTTTCCTTTACTGTTTAGAAAGATTTCAATCTTGCCGTGTCCTTCAAGCCTAGTTATTGGATCAATTGTAATTCTCTTCATTTTATCACCTTTCGCTTGATAAACGATGCAGCAAGTGAATACCTGTAAAAGGTTCCAACTGGATCCTTAATCATTGAAATAAGCTCTTCTACCTTTTGTTCGTTTAACTCTGTTTCAGTATTTACTGCCAAAACTGATGTTAGTGCCGATATCATCTTTGCCCCCTGATCCATTGCTTCCGGAGTTTTTCCAAAGCATCCTGTGCATGGCATATTTCCCTTGATGCATTGGCTCTCACACCCTGACCTTGTGGCTGGGCCCATGCAGATTATCCCCTGGTCTAAAAAGCACTTTTCAGGCTCATCAGTTTTTTCATATGTTCTGTAGATTGTCTCTATTGATTTGTCCTTTTTGTCTCTTGGACAATCTTCGCAAAGCGCCTTTATTGGTGCTAAAACTGTTCCCTTTGGAGGAAGATCTCCAGAGAAAAACTTGTTAAAGGCATCTTCTAAAATATTAGGTGTTGGGGGGCATCCTGGAATGTAATAATCAACATCAACGACTTGATCTAAGGTCTTTACAGTGTCGTAAAACTCTGGGATAGTAATCTCTCCTTCCTTTGCCTTAAATACAGGCTCAGGTAAAACATAATCTTTATTATCTGTAGTTTCAGTTTCTATGTAGGCCCTATCTAAAATCATCTTTTTGTTGAATAGATTTGCCAAAGCCGGTATGCAGCCTTCATGTGCGCATGAGCCAAACGCCACAAGAATCTTAGACTTCTTTCTTAAAAGGTTAGCAAGCTCCTCATTTTCACTTGTCCTTATGGCACCGTTAAAAAAACAGACATCAATTGACCTATCTTTAAACTTTTTGACATCTTCGTATTTTGTGTCCATGGCAACAGGCCAAAATAAAATATTGGCCTTTTCAATTACATCCAAAATTTTTTCCTCTAAATCTAAAACAGCAACTTCGCACCCTCCACATGAAGAAGCCCAGTAAAATGCAATGTTTTTTTTCTTCAACCTTAAACCCTCCAAGAGATAATAATCATAGCGATATAACTTACAATTGCCTGTATTTTGGCATATTATTTAAATGGTTAATCCATTTAGAGATACCAGCAATAATCTTTTTAAGGAAAAAGGCTAAGCGTTGTAAGAATTCTTTTTTGAGGTATCAGATGATAGATGAAACCCTTGTAAAAAACACCGTTATCAAGCTTTTAAAGGACTCTTCTACAAAGCTCCCTGAAGATGTAAAGGACGCCTTGAAAAAGGCCTATAGTTTAGAAGAGGGTCCGGCAAAGGCACAGCTAGAAGCCATACTAAAAAATGTAGAGATGGCCGAAGAGTTATCCCTTCCAATGTGCCAGGATACCGGCATCCACATATTTTTTGTAAAGGTGGGGGATATCGGGAATATAGAGATTGAAAAAAAGATTAGAGAGATAATAACTGAAGCTGTAAGAGAGGCAACTGTTTCAGTCCCCCTAAGGCCAAATGCCGTTCATCCTCTCTCAAGGAAAAATCCCGGAGACAATGTAGGCGATTTTATGCCTTATGTCGTTTTAACGCCAATTGACTCTGACTTTATCGAGATAACTGCAATGCCAAAAGGTGCAGGGGCAGAGAATATGTCAAAGATAGCGATGCTAAATCCATCTGAAGGGATTGAAGGTGTGAAAAAGTTTGCGCTTGATACAGTGTTAGCTGCTGGCTCAAACCCGTGCCCTCCAACGATAATAGGAATTGGAATTGGGGGAAGTGCAGATATTTCAATTAAGCTAGCAAAGACAGCATTGCTTAGGCCTATAGACAAAAGGCACAGTGACAAAGATATTCAAGAGCTTGAAAAGGATCTATTGAAAGCTTTTAATGCTCTTGGAATAGGCGCTATGGGGCTAGGAGGCAAGACAACGGTATTAGGCGTAAACATTGAGCTTGGGTACTGTCACACTGCATCGCTTCCAGTTGCAATAAATGTTCAGTGCTGGGCAGCAAGAAGGGCAACCGCCAAAATCTATAAGGACGGCAAGGTAGAGCATCTAACACATAAAGGGTGATTTTTTGGAAAGGATACTTAGTTTACCGCTTGATGAAAAAACAGTAAGAGGGCTAAAGTTAGGAGATATAGTTTACCTAAAAGGTGTATTTTTTACAGCAAGAGATGATGCCCACATGAGGGCACTCTCTTATGCTAGAGCTGGAAAGGAGCTCCCTTTTGACCTAAGGGGAAGTGCTATTTATCACTGTGGACCTATAATGAAAAAAGAAGGAGAGAGGTGGCAGGTAGTTGCTGCTGGACCCACAACATCCAAAAGAATGAATTCACTTACTAAAGAGTTTATAGAAAGGTTTGGAGTTAGGGCGATAATTGGAAAAGGCGGCATGGCAGGTGAGGCTATAGAGGCTATGAAAAGATTTGGTTGCGTTTACCTGGCTTTTAC
>PWMA01000179.1 GCA_003558335.1 Candidatus Methanofastidiosia archaeon
GTTTAAATTTATTTGAGCTAACATTTCTTTAAACTCTTTTTCTTTTACCTTTTCCCTCTTGTCAATAATCTTAAGAACGTCTTGGTAATTTTCTATCTCTAGATTTAATAGAAATTCTTGAAGCATACGCCTGTCTGATATTCTTACTTCAAGATCTGTATCATCAAATCCTAAGTCACAAAGTAGTTTTATGGCGCAAGATATCACTTCACAATCAGCTCTAAAGTCTTCCGATCCAAATATATCAATATTTAACTGAAAGAACTCTCTTAATCTTCCACTCTGTGGTC
This sequence comes from Candidatus Methanofastidiosia archaeon, assembly GCA_003558335.1. Classification (GTDB taxonomy): domain Archaea; phylum Methanobacteriota_B; class Thermococci; order Methanofastidiosales; family Methanofastidiosaceae; genus Methanofastidiosum. The sequence continues at coordinate 291 of PWMA01000179.1, forward strand.
TTTCATACCTCCAAAGTCTTGGGATTGAATACCACTTTACCGGAAATGAAAGCTGCTTAGCCTTGGAAACTAATACTCTTACAACAGAAGGCGTAAGCTCTGGACGTAAGCATATTAATCTTCCACCTTTGTCTTCAAAAGCATAAAGTTCATCTATTATTTCTTGTCCGCTTTTTATAGAATATAAATCAAATAGTTCTATAGCAGGTGTGTCTGTTTCAAAAAAACCGAATTCCTCGACACTCTTTTTCATCGATGAAAAAACCTTCTTTCTAGCAGCCATTTCATTTGGTAGAAAGTCCCTAGTACCTCTCAAGCGTTCGAACATCTATGCACCCAATTAAAAATTTAAAGTAATTTACTGATTGATTTACCCTTGTCTATAGCTTCTCTGATTATTTCCTCTCTTTTAAGAGTTTCTTCAGCAATCTTAATCGTTTCTTCAATCTTATCTTTTGGAACGACAACAACGCCATCATCATCTCCAACTATCCAATCCCCGGGATTTACAACAACGCCTCCGCATACTATAGGAACCCTTATCTCTCCTAGTCTTGTAGCGGTCCCTGCCCTAGTGACAACATTACGACAGAATACATTCAAACCTTCTTCCCTGATGCCTTTAATATCTCTTACAGCACCATCAACCACAACACCAGAAACTTTTTTGATTTTAGCTTGTCTTGCCATCAAATCTCCAAAGAGTGAGTATTTAGTAATTCCTCCTCCATCAATTACTAAAACTTCACCTTCAGAAATCTCATCAAGAGCTTTCAATGCAGTTAACATATCTCCTGGACAACACTTTACGGTAAAGGCAGGCCCACACATAAAAGATCCTTGTTTTATAGATTTTATCGATTCATCAACTGATCCTCTTTTTTTTAGGGCATCATTGATAGAAGCAGCATCTAATCTAACTAATTTTTTCTCTATTTCATCTCGCTTCATACAATACCACTTCCTTTTTACACTACTTTATTTTTTCTCAAACTTTCTATTTCATCTTTTGTATAATTTAAAATTTTTGATAAAATTTCTTCAGTATGCTCACCTAAAGTTGGTGATCTAAAATGATTTTTACAACACGCATTGGATATAGCCAGTGGACTGTTAGCAGTTTTCATATTACCGGCAATTGGATGGTCAAATTCGTAAAGCATTTGCCTGTGTTTAGTATTTGGATCATTTAAGACTTCCTCGATAGTATTAACAGGACTACAAGGGACACCTGATTTACTTAGTATATCTAAAAGTTCTTCTGATTTGTATCCTTTAGTCCATTTTTCAATCAGAGGCTTTAAAATAGGTTCATTTTTTGATCTTAATTCGTTTGTTTTAAATTTTTCATCTGATAATAAATAATTAAACTCTGAAATATTATTACAAAATAGCTCCCATAGATGATCGTTTCCAATACCTATAACGATGTAGTTATCTGCAGTTTTAAATACGTCAAAAGGCGTAAGACTTGGATGTCTGGATCCCATTCTTTTAGGAATTTCCCCTGTAACTGTATACCTAACCATAGCATTTTCTAAAACTGCTACTATACAGTCAACCATTGCAGTATCTATATATGCGCCTTCTCCTGTTTTATCTTTGTTCCTAAGAGAAGCAAGTATGGCTATTGCTGTGAACATGCCCGACATTATATCTGCTAAAGAAGAGCCAACTCTTGTAGGAGGATTGTCAGGATAACCAGTTATGCTCATTAATCCTCCAAAAGCCTGTGCAATAATATCATATCCAGGCTTCCCAGGATATACTGTGTCGTGTCCAAAACCACATATTGTTGCATAGATTATATTAGGATTTATTTTTTTGATATCTTCATAAGAAAAGCCTAGTTTTTGCATAGTTCCAGGTCTATAATTTTCTGTAATAACATCTGAATGTTTGATCAACCCTCTCAATATTTCTTTGCCCTTTTCGTCTTTCAGGTTCAAGGTAATGCTTTTCTTATTTCTGTTTATACTCATAAAATAAGCACTTTCCCCATTCTTAAAAGGTCCAAATTCTCTTGAATCATCACCTGTGCCAAGCTTTTCCACCTTTATTACTTCTGCACCAAGATCTCCTAAAATCATCGTGCAATATGGCATTGCAAGCACATGACTTAAATCCAATATTCTTATACCTTCAAGTGGCTTCATTCGTTCACCTAACTGAATCTAACAGTGAAATAATCAAAACAATTTCTTCGACAGATGCATAACCATCTACCTCAATTGAGGAACATTTGTCCTTTTTTTCACTTATTATGATTTCAGTTGCCATATTAATAAACTTTTCCCATATGCTATTTTGTGTCTAGCGCAAATAGAAGTTCTCCTTTTTCAATAATCATTCCTTCATTAACTTCTATTTTTGATAGCACTCCATTTTCAGGGGCGTAAATTTCTGTTTCCATCTTCATTGCAATCAATGTCATAATCGGATCTCCTTTACTAATCTTTTCCCCTACCTTCTTTTTTAGACTAAGGACAATACCGCCAATTGTAGAATCAACATAAACTATACCATTTTCTTTTCTATACTGTTCTTCGCTTTTCTTTTTTTTAACTTTCTTTAAAATAGATACTTCGTAGATAAATTCATCATGAAAAACACGGTATTCTCCATCAGTTATCTTTTCTAATTTAAGCTCCCTTTCTTCATTTCCTATTTTTATCTTAAATTTTTCCATAAAAATCAAGCTAGAGCTGCTATTAAAACACCGGCTGCTACAGCAGTTCCTATAACACCAGCTACATTAGGCCCCATTGCATGCATCAATAGGTGATTTTGTGGATCTTCTTTCACTCCCATTTTTTGAATAACCCTTGCAGCCATTGGAACAGCTGATATACCTGCAGCACCTATCATAGGATTAATCTTTTCTTTTAAGAATAGATTCATTATCTTTGCAGCAATTACCCCTCCACAGGCCGCAATAAAGAATGCAACAATCCCTAATAAAAATATTTTAACTGTGTCTATGCTGAGGAAACTCTCTGCACTCATTACGCTACCAACTGATAGGCCTAGTATAATTGTAACAATATTTAGAAGTTCATCGCTTGCACCTTTAGCTAGTCTTTGAGTAACGCCACTCTCTCTGAATAGATTTCCAACAAACAGCATTCCAATCAACGGTATCGCTTTGGGAACTAAAAGTCCAGTAACAATCGCCCCAACAATTGGAAACATTATTTTTTCCTTTCTACTAACGACTCTACTCTGTACCATTCTGATCATTCTTTCCTTCTTAGTGGTCGTGAGTTTAACTGCCGGTGGTATTATTAAAGGTACTAGTGACATATAAGAATAGGCAGCAACAGCTGTTGCGCCCAAAAGTTCAGGCGCTAAAATTGACGTAACATATATGGTAGTCGGTCCATCAGCACCCCCTATTATGCCAATTGAGGCTGCTTGATCTGATGTAAATCCTAAGAAAATAGAGCCTATAAGCGCTATAAATACTCCTATCTGTGCAGATGCTCCCAGTAAAAATGTTTTTGGATTTGATAAAAGTGGCCCAAAATCAGTTAATGCACCTATGCCCATAAATATCAAGCTTGGTACTATTTCAGTTGAAATTAAATATTGGACAAATAATCCTAAAATACCTCCTATAGCTTCGGGATCAGATATTCCAGTCAGGGGTATATTTGATAAAATTGCACCAAATCCTATTGGAACAAGCAATAAAGGTTCAAAACCTTTGTTAATTCCTAAGTATACAAGAATACAACCAACTAACATCATTATAACGTTACCTGGAGTCAATGATAGAATACCACTAGTCGTCTGAAATACTTCAATGAAAGTTCCTACAATATCAATCAATTATATCACCTTTTACCCAACAACAAATATTTCATCACCGGTGTGTACAGAATTTCCAGGACTCACCTTAATTTCTAATATTTTGCCCTCTATAGGGGAAGATATCTCATTTTCCATCTTCATAGCTTCGATAATTAATACAACGTCTCCAATTTGAACCGTATCTCCAACTTTTTTCTTAAGTGAAATAATAGTTCCAGACATAACTGATTTAACAACTTCTCCTTTTCCTTTTGCAGCTGTAGTAACAGGCTCTGGAATTGGTTTAGGAGTTGGGTCAATTTCAGCTTGTTTAGACTCTATTTTTGGCTTTGGCATTGGAGCTGAATCCTTAGTTTGAAGGACTTCTTCTATAGTTAAATTTACAGTTTTTTCTCCTATCTTTATTTCTAAATTTCCATCGCCCAAATCATTGATATCTACTTCATAATCATTATCATTAATTTTAACTTTATATTTCGACATTATAATCCCTCCATCATATCCCTTCTTCTGCCATATTTCCATTTATCTGCAGACTCGGAAAGAGATATAATTGGAACTTCATTCTTAAAACAATGCAAGTAGGCAGCAGCCATCATTGCAATAGCTTCTTCATCACTATTATCTTCTTCAACGATTTCCTCACTTTCTAATTTCACTATTTCCTCTTTTGGCAAATCATTCTTTTTTCTTTCTTGTTTTGTAATAGTTTTGCCTATGATTGTAAGGATTGTAGATAAAATGATAAGAACTAAAAAAGTAATTCCCATTCCTACGACTACGAGTTCCAATCCAAGAATTAGTTCTAACACATCTACCTGTAATCTTTCTAACATTAGTTTCACCTAAAATGGAATTATTCCATGTTTTCTTTTGGGCAACAACTCATTCTTTGTTTCATAGACTCTTAGTGAATTAATTAATACTGTTCTTAAGTTCTTGGGGTCGACAACATCATCGACATAACCTCGTCCTGCAGCCAAGTAGGGATTTGCAAATTTATTTTTGTAGTCTTCACTCAATTCTTCAGTTTTCTTTTCAGGATCAGAAGATTCGGATATCTCTTTTCTAAAAACTATTTCACATGCACCCTTTGGCCCCATCACTGCTATCTCAGCAGTTGGCAATGCATAAACAGCATCAGCCCTAAGATGTTTTGAGGCCATGGCAATATATGCCCCACCATAAGCCTTTCTCATAATAACTGTAATCAAAGGAACAGTAGCTTCAGAGTACGAATACAATAATTTTGCACCATGTCTGATAATCCCGCCATGCTCCTGTTCCAATCCTGGCATATAACCCGGAGTATCTACAAAAGTTAATATTGGAATGTTGAAAGCATCACAAAATCTAACAAATCTAGATCCTTTGTCTGATGAATTAATATCTAGAACTCCAGCTATATGACTTGGATTGTTTGCAACTATACCAACAACCCTCCCATCTAGTCTTCCAAATCCTACTAGTATATTTGGTGCATAAAGTGGATGAATTTCAAAAAATTCATTATCATCTAAAACTGCTTCAACAACTTGGCTTGAGCGATATCCTTTGTTTTGATCTTCTGGAATTATTGAATAAAGTTCGGGTGTTTGTCTCAATGGATCATCTGTTGGTTTAATATACGGTGGATCTTCTAAGTTATTTGAGGGTAAATAACTAAAAAGTTTCCTCATAAGTTTTAATGTATCCGTATCATCTTTACCAACTCTATGGGCCATTCCACTCTTAGTTTCATGAATATTAGGTCCACCAAGCTCTTCAAAAGTAACATCTTGATGTAAAACAGTTTTCACAACTTGAGGCCCAGTTATAAACATATAACTTGTTTTCTCAGTCATAAATACAAAATCTCCTATGGCTGGTGAATAAACAGCCCCCCCTGCACAAGGCCCCATGATGGCAGTTATCTGTGGCACGACCCCTGAAGATATGGAATTTCTGTAGAAAATCTCTCCGTATCCTTTCAAAGAGTCAACACCTTCTTGTATTCTAGCTCCTCCTGAATCATTTATACCTATCAAAGGAGCTCCAACTTTTATAGCCTGATCCATTATGTAGCTTATCTTGTAAGCGTGGGTTTCTCCTAAAGATCCTCCCATTACAGTAAAATCTTGAGAAAATACATATACAAGTCTTCCTTCAATGGTACCAAAACCAGTAATAACCCCATCCCCAGGTATCTCAGTTTTGTCAAGATTAAAATCAGTTGACCTGTGTTTCATAAGTCCATTAATTTCAACAAAACTTCCTTTGTCAAGAAGTATGTCTAGTCTCTCTCTAGCTGAAAGTTTACCTTTGGCATGTTGAGCTTCAAGCTTTTCCTTTCCGCCTCCTTTCTTTAAAATGTCCTTCTTTTCTTTTAACTCTTTGAGTCTATCTTCAATGGCCATAAAATTGTCACCGTTTTTTTATAACTTTTGATATAGTGTTACTTGAAAATAATTAATGGAATTGCTTAAAAATCTTATGGATAAAAGATTATAATTCTAATAGTCAATCTTTATTGGTATTTTCGTGCCGCAGGTTGGACACTTTTTACCAACTAAATCAATTCTTATTTTAAAATTTCTTCTGATAACTGGATTTTTACAATTGTGGCACAGTGTGTCATTATCTGTAGAAATATTGCCAAGATATACATATTTTAACTTCTGTTCAGCAATATCTTTTGCTCTAAAAAGAGTTTCTGACGGTGTAGACTTTATTTTCATTTTGTAACTTGGTCTATAAGCAGAAAAGTGTAAAGGAATCTCATCACTTAATTCTGAAATAAAGTTTACAAGTTTTTGTATATCTTCATCAGAATCATTTAAAGTTGGAATTAATAAATTTGTTATTTCTATATGAGTATATTCAAAAGCTGTTTCGATAGTTTTTAGAACAGGGCTAAGTCTTGCACCGCATACGCTTTGATAGAATTCATCTGTAAACGCCTTAAGGTCTATATTCATTGCATCGATGTAGGGAAGGGCCTCTTTCAAAGGAAGCGGATTTATAAATCCATTTGTAATCCAGATATTTTTTAGGGATTTGTCCTTTGCTATCTTTGAAGTATCTAGTACATATTCGTAGAATATTGTTGGCTCAGTATAAGTGTATGAAATTGATTTACAATTACGTTCATAGGCCATGTCTACTATTTTTTCTGGTTTCAAACAACTGTCCTTAATATCGTTAGTATTTGATTGAGAAAGATTATAATTTTGACAGTTCTTACAAAATAAATTACACCCAGGAGTTCCAAAAGAAAGTGAATAAGAACCAGGGTAAAAATGGTAAAGAGGTTTTTTTTCTATTGGGTCAACGTGAAAAAAATAATCGCCAGAATCACTTTCACCGTAAACTAAGGTGCTTAACTTTTCCTCCAGATTCAGCCTAGCTCTGCACTTTCCCCTTTCATTTGGAGATATGAGACAGACATGAGGGCACAAAAGACAACGCATATCGGAGCCTTCTTTTTTATAGTAGTAGGCTTCTCTCATACATTAGACAATACTTTAATACTATTTTAATTTTTCGAAAAAAAGATTATTTTTTAGAAATTTTTACTTTTTCAAGAGCCTCTTTGAAGTCATCCATGGTTACGTAATCAGTCTTATCTAATCCTTTTCGTATTGCGTTTAATCCCGCTTCTCTAACTAGTGATTTTATGTCTGCACCTGTGTACCCTTCAGTCGATTCAATCAAGTCATTGATATCGACATCTTTTAGCGGCATTCCATCGATGTGTATTTTTAAGATATCTAGTCTCGATTCTTTGTCGGGCAGAGGAATTTCTACTATAACATCAAACCTTCCTGGTCTTAGTAGCGCTTCATCAAGAATATCTGGCCTGTTTGTTGCAGCTATAACTATTACTCTTTCTAGAGATTCTACCCCATCCATTTCAGTTAATAATTGATTAACTATTCTCTCGGTAACCTTTGCTCCAGATTCTTGACCTCTTTTAGGTGCAATCGCATCAATCTCATCAAAGAAAATTATAGAAGGCGCAACTTGCCTTGCTTTACTAAAAATCTTTCGAATTCCCTTCTCACTTTCACCGACCCACTTTGAGATTAGTTCCGGCCCTCTTATTGCTATAAAATTTGCTTCGCTTTCAGTTGCCACAGCCTTTGCTAGAAGAGTTTTTCCACATCCAGGTGGACCAAATAACAAAATACCTTTAGGACCCTCAACTTTTATTTTTTTGAATACGTCAGGATACTTAAGTGGCCATTCAACTGCCTCTTGTAATCTTTGTTTTACTTCATTTAATCCTCCAATATCGGCCCATTTTACAGTAGGAACTTGAATCAGAGCTTCTCTCATTGCTGATGGCTCTACCTCTAGAAAAGCCAAGTCAAAATCATTTTTAGTAACTTCAAGCTTATTTAAAATTTCAGGAGTTATTTCAATATCTCCTCTAATGTCTGGTAAAACCCTTCTTAAAGCTTTCATACCTGCCTCTTTACATAGAACTTCCAGATCTGCTCCACTATATCCATGGGTCTTAGATGCGTAATATGCTATATCTACATCTTCTGTTATTGGCATACTTCTTGTATGAACCTGAAGAATTTCTTTTCTATCATTTATATCAGGAACGCCAATTTCAATTTCTCTATCAAATCTTCCAGGCCTTCTTAGAGCTGGATCAATAGAATCTTGTAAATTAGTTGCTGCAATAACAACTACCTTACCTCTCATTTTTAAGCCGTCCATCAATGTTAGGAGCTGAGAAACCACTCTCCTTTCAACTTCTCCCTTTGATTCTTCTCTTTTAGGTGCAATCGCATCAATCTCGTCAACAAATATTATCGATGGGGCGTTTTCTGCTGCGTCTTCGAAGATTTTTCTAAGATTTTCCTCTGATTCCCCATAATACTTGCTCATTATTTCTGGACCGTTAATTGATGTGAAGTAAGCATTTATCTCATTTGCAAGAGCCTTTGCAAGAAGGGTCTTTCCAGTACCTGGCGGCCCATATAATAGAACTCCTTTTGGGGGATCAATTCCAAGTTTGGAAAATACTTCCGGGTGCTTCATAGGCATCTCTATCATTTCTCTAATTTTTTGAATCTCATCTTTTAGCCCCCCTATGTCTTCATAAGTGACATCAGGCATTTTTGATATTTCAGCCTCTGAAACTGGTTTAGTCGATACCTTTATCGTAGTTGTAGGTGTAATTTTTAAGATTCCTCTTGGATTTGTTTTAGTAATCACAAAAGGAAGACTTCTATTGAAAATTTCAAAAACAAAAACATTATTCTGTACTATCGGTATATCTGAAAATTTTTCTTTAAAATAACCTGAAAGGTCACCTGAAAATTGCATATCAGGCTGCATTGGAGCAACAGTTATTGACTTTGCATCCTTAACTTCTGCCTTTGAAATATTAACTCTGTCCCCTAGCAATACTCCTGAATTTTTTCTAAGTATGCTGTCCATTCTTATTATTCCTGAACCTTCTTCAATATCTGGAAGAGCCTTTGCAGCTGTCATTTTTTCTCCCTTAATTTTTACAACTTCACCATAATTAAGATGCATTCTTCTCATTTCATTGGGATCAATCTTAACAATACCTTTGCCTACATCGAGTTTTTCTGCACTCCCTACAATAAGTTCTATTTCTTTCACTTTTTGACACCTCATTAATAAATTAACATTAAGTTAACCTAATATAAAGTGATATTAATCATTTATAAATTTAACTGTTTTAAAAATAAAATTAGCAATTGAAAAACTCAATTAATTATTCGTCGTATTCTTTAAGCTTCTTGGTAAAATCTTTAGAATTATATGTATGTCTATTGTCATCGGCTGCTTCAAATATTGGATTTTCTCTATCCAAACTACCTGGTCCTTTTCCATCAAATGAACTTTTTAAGTAATCATCACTCCCACTTTTTCTTATTTCAAAAAGCTCGCTTTCGTTAAAAACTCTGTTCTCTATCTCGTTAAGTTCACTATAGATTGTATCAAGATTGCGTCTGATTCTCCTTAACGATTCCTTCAAAGTTTCAACTTCATAGCTGTCTCTATTTTTGTCTTCATTAATAAGGAAGCTCATCAAATCACCAAATTCGCTTAACAATCCTCGTTTAAAAATTTATTGATAAATCTGCAATAAAATACCTATCTAAAACATAGATAATTAGATTTCCTTTTCGAGCTTCAAAACAAGTTTCCTAAAAACACCCTTTAAGGTGTATATTTCTCTATATGTATTAAAACCTCTTGCTATAACATGTTTAAATACAGTCATCGCATTGTCTCTTCTATACTCTCTATCTTCAATGTGTTCCAACATTGTTTTGAAATCATCCAACAATAGATCTTTTTCTATAATTTCTTTTCCTTCAAGCAAATTCATTTTTATTGAACACTTTTCTTTAAAGATTTCGTAAAGCATTATCGCTAGGGCATGTGAAACATTCATAGTTGGATATCTTTTGTCAGTTGGAATAGTGGTCATTGTATCGCACATCTCAACTTCTTCATTTCTAAGTCCACTACTTTCTCTGCCCAATACAATTCCAACTTTAAGATCTGAAGATATTTTTTTAGCTATGGTTTCAATAGAGGTATAGTTTCTTAAGACGCCTCCACCAGTATTTGCACTAGTTGCAACTGAAACATCTACATATGATAAAGCATCTTCTAAACTTTCCACTATCAAGGCAGAATTTAAGATATCTTCTGCATGCACTGCCAATCTATATGATTCTTCATCTATTTTCACTGGATTGACTAGTATAAGATTATAGAATCCAAAGTTTTTCATAACTCTAGCAACACTGCCTATGTTTCTTGATAACTCTGGCTCTACAAAAATTATATAAAACATCAAGAGAATGAATAATAGAGTACAAGATAAAGTTTTGGGTGCATTTATGGAAACATTTATGGGGGTCGATATAGTCTCCCGTGACCCAAGAATTTATGCTATGGTCATAATTTCTAGGGAAAATAATGAGTTTTTACCACTTTTAAAAGAAAGTGGTTCAAGAATTAAACTTTTGAAACTAATAAAGAACTACTCCCCAATATATATGGGCATTGACTCTACTGAAGAATTCTTAAAAAAAGATTTAGAGAAGTTTTCAAAATATGTTTCAATTGTTCAAGTTACTGGAAAGTTTGATGATTTTACTTCCCTTCCAGTACTTTCAAAACGATACAGAATACCTCTAAATCCAAAAAATCCTTTCGATGAGGCATATGCACTGGCAAGACTTACCGCTGAAGGAGTTGGTTATAAATTAAATATGTATGAGGACGAAACTGAAATACTTATATCAAGTGGTAGAAGTCTTGGACGGGGCGGTTACTCACAAGGTAGATACCAGAGAAGGACATTTGCCCTTATTAAATACAAAGTTAGAGACGTTGAAAAAGAGCTTTCAAATGAGGGTTTCAATTTTGATTTAGAAGTCGTTGAAAGAGAAGGGGGCTTTTCAAAAGGTATTTTTAAAGTTTATTCATATTTTGAAAACATTCCTATAAAAAACACTAGAGGCGATATAAGAATAGAAGTAAAACCACTTAAAAAAAGCTTTATCGAGTTTGAAGAACTTGAAAAAAAATCAGAGGGTCCAACAATAAAGGACAAACATATAATAGTTGGAGTTGATCCAGGAACAACAGTTGGCCTTTCATTCATTGATTTAGAAGGCAATATCCTTAAAATATTTTCAAAAAGAAGTTTCTCAATATCTGATGTAAAAGAAGAGATAAGAAAATATGGTTACCCTTTAATATTTGCCTCAGATGTTAATCCACCTTCGGGTTTTATTGAAAAATTGAGTACTTCTTTTGACTCCATATTATATATACCTTCGTTATCAATACCTGTCAAAGAAAAAAATGAGCTATCAAAGGGACATGAAGTAACAAACGCTCATGAAAGGGATGCGCTTTCCGCATCGCTAAAAGCTTACCAATACTACAAGAACAAATTTAATCATATAAAATCAAAAATACCTCCAGATCTCTCTACATACAGTTCAAGAATAATAGGCGAAGTCCTAAAAGGTACTCCAATAAAGGACGCCCTGGAGAAGCTTAAAGAAGACATAGCTGAAAAGGAAGAAGATGTAAAAATTGAACAAAAAACTCCAGAAGAAATGATTTCAGAACAATTAAAAATAATTGAAAACTATAAAGAAAAACAAAATCAATTAAAAAAAGATTTGGAAAAGATTCAGCTAGAAAATATAGAATTTAAAAAGAAACTTGAAGAAAAGGATTCAACAATTATCGCCTTAGAAAGAAAATTATTTTACATATCAGCTAGAGAGAAAAAAGAAGCAATGAAGGAAAAAGTCATTAAAACTAAGAACTTTGAAATAACCTCTCTTAGAAAAAGTATTGAAATTTTAAAAAATAAAGTTAACCTGTTAACTGAAGAAAACAAAAGACTAAAAGAATTAAAGCCTTTAATGGATTCTGAAGACATTTTAATTGGCAAAGTTTTAACCACCTTTTCTGTTGATGAGATCAAAAATCTTGTTAAAAATCAAGATCTAACTGAAGGAGATGTTATCTATTTAAAAGATGCAACAGGCGGCGGTGCAGAAGCTGCTAAAATATTATCTGATTTAAAGATTAAAGCAGTTCTTATTCCCAGTAAAGTATCCCACCAGGCACAAGAAGAGTTCATTGAGGGTGAAATTCCAACAATAGATTCGAAAGATATAAAAATGGAAGTAATATCCAAGTTCATTATTCTTGATAAAGAAAACTTTAATTTGGTCTATAATAAAGAAAAAACACTATTATTAGACTTTAAAAAAGAAAGAGAGTCTAATAAACTTCTTAAAGTAATTGAAGACTATAAAGAGCAGAGAAAATTAGATTTTAAAACTTAATTAGTGTTTTTATTTTTACCAAAACCTATATAAAGGTTACGGTTGCTTTATCAATATGGAAAAAAAAGAGATGAAGAAAGTTCAAGCTTGTCCAGAGTGTGGTAGCCCCAAAGTTATTCGAGATTATTCTAGGGCTGAGGTAACCTGTGACGAATGCGGTCTTGTTATTTCTGAGGATATTATTGATACGGGACCTGAATGGAGAGCTTTTGACCATGAACAAGGTGAAAAAAGAGGTAGAGTAGGGGCGCCAATGACCTACACTATTCATGATAAAGGTCTTTCTACTATGATCGACTGGAAAAATAAAGATATTCATGGTAGAGATATCAGTGCTGGTAGAAGGGCTCAGA
>PWMA01000162.1 GCA_003558335.1 Candidatus Methanofastidiosia archaeon
AAATTAAGGAATTTGTAAAAGAAAAAGTACTTCCAGATATACCTTTAATGATTGGTGTTGACCACTCTGGAACAGGTGGCTGTATTGAAGCGCTAGTGGAGAAATATGGGAAAGCTAATTTATCAGTAGTGATGTTAGATAGCCATTTTGATGGAATAATCCCAACTCAGAGATTGAAGTTAATTCAACACGATATTGAATTTAATCCTAATACAAAATTCTCAAAAGATGATCCATATTTATACAATAGAGTTGACAGTTTTAATGCTGATTCTTTTCTTTATTTTCTTTTAAAAGAAAATAAAATATTGTCCAAAAATCTTTTCGTTTTAGGAGTATCAGATTATCCCCCAAAATCTGCAAAAGATGCTAGAGACGAAAGAATAAAAGAATATTATGAATTTTACAAAAAATTTGAAGATGATGGAGTAACTATTCTGTCAAAAAATAAATTAAAAGCAAACTTTGAAATGGCACTCAAAAAAGTTTTTGAAAAAATTAATACTCCATATTTGTATGTTTCAGTTGATATAGATATTGGTTCAAGACAGGCTTTAAATGGGGCTAGATTTCTTGACTACTTAGGACTTAACGAGTCTGAAATCTACAAAATATTAGATAAATTAAACAAATATGTCAAAGAGCAGAATATAGAAATTGTGGGCGCTGATGTAATGGAAATAGATCAACTTAAAGCTGGTAAAAAAATCGGTAAAAAGACGGATAAGACTTATGATATAACTTTGGAAGTAGTAAAAAGAATATTTAATTAAAAATAATAAAAAATTTATCTTATCTTTTAAGAGTTATCTCAATTGCAGAAACGTTAGAACTAGAATTGTCGTCTCTTGTTATAGTTTCTGTGGATGTAGATATATTCTGTACATTGACATCATTGACAAATTTGTTTTTGACAATTTCTGCTACATCGACTGCCCTTGAAATAGCCCTACCTCTTGCCTTTATTACTACATTTTCTGTTTCTGTTTTATTGAGCTGTGTTACAACAGCTAGAACATAGTTCATTACAGGTTTACTTCCGACAAACACGGTATTTTCATCTGACATTTTTTAATCCTCCTCTACAGTTATTGCGTTTTCTGGACATTCGTCAACACATAGGAAGCAAGTTATGCAGTCTTTTTCATTTACTGGGACTGCCACTTCATCTTGCATCTCAAATACTTCTACGGGACATGTTGAAACACAAATTTCACATCCATTGCATGCGTTGCTTACTGTTACCTTTGACATTTTGATAACCTCAACTTTTTTTTTTAATTTAATATATAAGTTTACCGTTATTTTAGCTTTACAGCTGTTCCATATGCCAACATCTCAGCAGCCCCGCTCATGACGGCACTTGTTGAGTATCTTATGTTTATAACGGCATCCGCGCCAACGGCTTGTGCATCTTCCATCATTCTTTGTAATGCTTCGCGTCTAGATTCTGAAAGCATAACTGTATATTCAGATATCTCGCCACCAACGACTGTCCTAAGGCCGGCAACTATATCTTTACCTATGTGTTTTACTCTAACAGAGTTCCCAGATACTAATCCTATCACTTTATCAATTTCCCTACCAGGTACAAAATCTGTAGTTGTTATTATCATAAAACCACCTATATCTTAAATAAATTAACAGTTTAAATATTTAATCTAGCAAAAGTGAGAGTTCCTTTATTCTGTCCCTCAGATATGCTGCTTTTTCAAAATCTAGATTATCTGCAGCTTTTAACATTTCTTCGTGAAGATGTTCCAGATGCCCACTCAGGTCTTTATTTTTAGATAGCTGGGTGTCTACTTGATATTTTTCGGGGAGTTCAATTTTTTTCTTAATAGTTTGAGGTGTAATATTGTGTTTAAAATTAAATTCTGTTTGAATTATTCTTCTTCTGTTAGTTTCATCTATTGCCCTTTTCATAGAAGATGTAACTTTGTCTGCATACATTATTACAGTACCGGATACATTTCTTGCGACTCTTCCCATTATTTGGATCAATGAAGTTGTAGATCTTAAATATCCTTCCTTGTCTGCATCTAGTATACCAATTAAAGAAACTTCAGGAAGATCAAGACCTTCTCTTAGCAGATTTATACCAACTAAGCAGTCATAATCTCCACGTCTAAGTTCACGCAATAACTCCACTCTTTCTAAAGTATCGATTTCTGAATGAAGATATCTTGCTTTTATTCCTAACTCAATTAAATAATCAGTCAAGTCTTCTGCCATTCTTTTTGTTAGAGTAAGAACTAAAGTTCTTTCGTTATTGGCAATTCTATTTTTAATTTCGTTCACAAGATCTTCTATCTGTCCCTCTCTTTTTCTCACCATTACCATTGGATCTATTAATCCAGTTGGCCTTACTATCTGTTCAACAATTTTTTCGGAAATCCTACATTCATAGTCTGCAGGAGTTGCTGAAACGAATATAGCTTTATTGATAAGGGATTCAAATTCATTATACTTTAGAGGCCTATTGTCAAGAGCTGAAGGTAATCTAAATCCATAGTTAATGAGAGTTTTTTTTCTAGATTTATCCCCTTCAAACATACCTCTAATTTGTGGAACAGTTATATGTGATTCATCAATTATTAAAAGAAAATCTTTTGGAAAATAATCTATAAGTGTATATGGTCTTTCTCCTTTTTTTCTTCCAGAAAAATAACGTGAATAATTCTCAATTCCTTTACAATATCCCATCTCTTGCATCATCTCTATATCGTATTTAGTTCTTGTTTCAATTCTATGCGCTTCTATTATTTTACCTTGAGAGTTTAAGTCTTCCAAAACTAGATTGAGTTCATTTTCAATGTCTGTTATAACCTTGCCAAGAGTATCTTCAGGAATGATATAGTGGGTAGCAGGATAAATATAGATATTATCTATATCACCCATGTTGGAAAAATTGATAGGGTGAATTTTTGTAATTTTTGTAATTTCATCACCGAAAAATTCTACTCTGATCACATAATCTGTAAAAAATGGAAATAGTTCAACAACATCCCCTTTTGCCCTAAAAGTTCCTCTTTTAAAATCAGATTCATCTCTTTCATACTGGATAGAAACTAGTTTTCTAAGAAAATCATCTCTATCAATTTGTTCATTTCTTCTTATGAAAGTGCCCATTTCTTTATAAGTTTGAGGATCTCCCAATCCATATATACATGAAACACTTGCTACAACTATGCAATCATTTCTTGAAAGAAGAGAAGCTGTTGCAGAATGCCTCAATCTTGTAAGTTCATCATTTATTGAAACATCTTTTTCAATGTATGTATCGGTAGACGGAAGATATGCTTCAGGTTGATAATAATCATAATAACTAACAAAATATTCAACTGCGTTTTTTGGAAAAAAGGCTTTAAATTCAGAATAAAGTTGGGCTGCCAAGGTTTTGTTGGGAGATATAACAAGTGTGGGTTTATCATTTTTTTCAATTAGATTAGCAATTGTATAGGTTTTTCCTGAACCTGTGACTCCAAGTAAAGTTTGATATTTGTTTCCACTAGTTAAACTTTTTTGTAATTCAGCTATTGCTTTAGGCTGATCCCCATTTGGTTTAAATTCAGAATAAAGTTTGAAACGTACCACGTCCCTCAGAATATATAGAATTTTAAATAACTTTAGTTTGGGCTAACACCTGAGATGGTCCATTACTAATCTTTTTATTCAAAAATATTATAAATCTTGTATACTAAAGTTAGAATATGTATCTTTTAACTATAGTGACCGTACCCACTCAAAAAATAGCTAATAAAATATCTAAAATATTAGTTGAAAATAGAGCAGCCGCATGTGTTAACAAAGTGTCTAATGTAGAAAGTTTCTATTGGTGGGAAGGATCAATAGAAAGTTCAAATGAAATTATTTTATTAATTAAAACTACTGATAACAAATATAAAGATTTAGAATATTTAATAAAAAGCAATCATCCTTATGATGTACCTGAAATAATTTGTTTTGAGATAAAAAAAGGACTTAGTAGTTATCTAAGTTGGATAGAAAAAGAAACTAATTCTCGCCCTTGATCTCATATATTTTATTACACTCTATATCAGAATATTTGTGGCAAGAGAAGATTTTATCTCCATAATATATAGTTTCAAAGTCAAATAAATCAGGGGATCTATAAAATTCACCATAAATAATTGATAGATTTTCTTCATCAAGTATAATCTTTTTTCCATCTTTAGTTTTTATTTCGAAATGATTATTGTTTTCATCGAAACTTATTCTCTTTATTTGTCCATAACTAATGGAAGATATTTCTGGGATAGCTTTTATTAGTTTTTCATAATAAACTCCTCCGTTTTTAATGTCTAGCAAGATCATCTTGCAAACCTTGATCTTTTGATAATAGCCATCTTCTCTATCGTCTGACATTAGAAGAGGTTTTTTTCTTTCTTTTTCTAGTTCTCTTAGTGCAGATAATTCTTCAACGTGCAAAATGTTTTTGTAAATTCCAAAAACTACTCCCTTCTTCCTGAGGTTTTCCAATCTTTTTAAGAAAGATTCTAAATCCCATATTAGTTCAGCGTCCATCAATTGGAAGAAGGTATAAGATATTTAAATGCCTTTTCAAATTCAGTTTTATGGAACTTTATGAACTTGTTAATTATATGGACGATTACCTTAAGATCAATGAAGTAGATGATGCATCCATAAATGGATTACAGGTAGAAGGCAAGAGAGACATAAAAAAAATCTGTCTAGGCGTAGACAGTTCTCTTGAAATCTTCAAAGAGGTATCTAAAAGAAAAGCTGACTTATTGATAGTCCACCATGGAATTATATGGGGAGGATTAAAAAGCATAAGGGGGTTTGTAAAAGAAAGAATTTCATACCTTTTAGAAAATGATATTTCATTATATGGAGCTCACCTTCCTCTAGACCTGCATCAAGAAGTTGGAAATAACATACAATTAACAAAAATTTTAAATCTCTGTGATCCTGTACCTTTTGGTTCATATCGTGGAGTTAAAATTGGATACAAAGGAAAGTATGAGAATTCAAAGAATCTCAAAGAAATATGTAAAAATTTAGAAAATTGTCTCTCTGCTAAAGTTGAATCGTTTGAATTTGGCCCCCAAAATATTAGCTCTGTAGGAATTGTAAGTGGTGGGGGAGCGTCTGCCTTTGAAGATTGTATTAAGGAAGGTCTAGATTTATTCATTACTGGAGAACCGTCACATGTGATCTACCATACTGCAAAAGAAGTCGGGATAAATTTGATATTTGCTGGACATTATGCTACAGAAAAACTTGGAGTAATGGCTCTAGGGAAAAAAATTGAAGATAAGTATGGAGTAAAAACAGATTTTATAGATATACCAACAGGACTTTAGCAAACTATATCTTGAAGTCTATCTTTTTCTATTGCATTTTTTATCTCAAGTGCGATTCTTCTACCTGTAGACATAGGCTTTCCATATTTTATGTAGGTATAAGGAGAGTAAGGTTCAAATATATTTGTACCTGCAACAATTCTAGCAGATATTTCAAATATATAGATTTCAGCTTCTGGAGTAATTACACCTTCAAGACAAAATGGTCCAAATAAACCTCTTTTAGATATTAACTCTTTGGATTTTTCAATGACCCTCTCTCCCATGTCGTATATTTCTGGTAGAAGAGATTCACGGACAGTTATTGGAATGTTTCCAACTACTACGTAACTTGGATCTATTTTCTTAAGAGCAAATTGATCTCTTGCAGATATTCTTCCTATAGAATCTACGTTGCTTTCATAACGTTTATCAAAACTCATTATCTCTAATTCATTGTTTAATGGACTGTAAAAATAATGAAAATAAGCAGGCACTCCGATTATATATTCTTGAATTACATATTTTTCATTAATATGGTAAGAAATTTTTTCGTAAAAGTCTTCTGTATTTTTCGCAAGAAAGTATCCCATTCCTCCTTTAGCACCATAAAACTTTACAATTACCGGCCTGTCTATATCTTCTGGTTTATTAAATATTTTAGGGATATTTATATTAGAATTAGACAACCACTCTCTTTCTAGATCTCTAGCAGATTCCCATTCTAGCACATCTTTATTACCAAAATACATTACCCTTAAATCTTTAAAATCTTCTATTTTCATATAGGCTATAAAAGATCCATGAGGAATTAGAATAGTGTTTTTTTCTACCAATTGATCTTGTAAGGAAAAAAGTTCTTTGTAATGATCAACGGATATTATTTCGTCAGCCACGCCAAAGCTTTTGTAAACCTTTTCTGCTCCTTTTTTTGCAATGCACAAAGTCTTAAAACCTTCGTCTTTTGCTCCTTTTAATATTTGTAGGGCTGAGTGACTTCCAATTGTTCCAATAGTATAATCATTTGCTGCCATTGATTATTAACTTAACCAATAATACTTAAAACTTTCTATAAATTAAGAGATAATTATTTAAATTAGTATTCAAACGTGCCAAAGTGATGAAAAGACGAGCATTAATTAGCGTTACAAACAAGCACAAGTTAGAGGGATTTGCGAAAAGACTATCAAGTCTAGGTTTTGAGATTGTATCCACAGGAGGTACTTTAAAATTTCTTTTAGAAAAAGAAATTAATGCCACACCTATTGAAAAAATTACCGGATTTAAAGAAATGATAGGTGGAAGGGTAAAAACACTACATCCCAAGATCCATTCTGCAATCTTATTTGATAGAGAAAACAAAGAACATGAAGGGGAAATAATTGCAGAAGGTGTAACTCCAATTGATATCGTTGTATGTAATTTATATCCTTTCGAGAAAACCATATCTGGAAACTCTAACCTAGACGATGCTATGGAAAATATTGATATAGGTGGAGTTACTTTACTTAGGGCTGCTGCTAAAAATTATAAATACGTAACAGTAATAGTGGATCCACAAGATTATGATAATGTAATTTATGAATTATCTAAAAATGAAAATACAACTTATGACACAAGAGCGAAGTTATGTGTAAAGGCGTTTTCACACACTGCGGATTATGATGCTACCATTGATTCCCACCTCTCAAAAATTTTGGCAAATAATAAGAAGTTACGTCTTTCTTTTATTTCTGGAAATGATTTAAGATATGGAGAAAATTGGCACCAAAAAGCCTGCTACTTTAAAAAAGAAACTATGGAGCCATCTGCATCAAATATGAAACAACTCCATGGAAAAAAACTTTCTTATAATAATTACTTGGATATTGAAGCTGCACTTAATACAGCAAAAGAATTATCAAACTGCAGCGCAGCAGTAATTGTGAAACACTTAAATCCTTGTGGAGTAGCAACAGGCTCTACTCTATTCAATGCTTTGAAAAATGCTTGGGACGGAGATAGAGTATCTTCATATGGTAGTATAATAGCTTTAACAAGAAAAGTTGATTTGAAAGCAGCTTCTTTTCTAAAAGGTAAGTTTGTTGAAGTTATAGTGGCTCCTTCTTTTGATCCTGATGCACTGGAATTTTTAAAGAACAAAAGTAAAGATATAAGAATTATGGAAACAGGTGAACTCTTCACATCTGAAGAAAAAATTTACAAATTTTTGACCGGAGGAGTTATTGAGCAAGATAGGCCAAAAGGACTCTATGAAAAATGGGAGTGTGTTACAAAGAATAGATTCCCAGATAATAAAAAAGAACTTGGTCTTTTTACAATTATAGTAACTAAGTATACAAAATCAAATTCAATTGTTTTAGGAATGGAATATGAAAAAGGTCATTTTAAAGTATTAGGAAATGGAGTTGGACAACCCAATAGAGTCGACTCTCTGAGAAAACTAGCCATTCCAAAAATCTACGAGAATCTTGAAAATATGTGGAACGAAGAGAATACGAATATAGATAAAGATGTTTTTTTCAAAGAAAAGATATCTGAGTGTGTCCTTGTTTCGGATGCATTTTTGCCATTCGATGATACAGTAAGAGTGGCTGCAGAGAACAACATAAAATATATCATACAATCTGGAGGATCAATAAGAGATAAGGAAGTAATAGCAACTTCTGATTGTTTCGGTATCTCTATGGTATTTACGGGGATGAGATACTTTAATCATTGATAATAATTTATAAAATTTTAATATTAATCTTAATTGCCTAACTAACTTAAAATCATTAAAGTTGGTAAAATTATCATGAATATATTTAAATATAGAGTATAATAAAGTCAAATATGAATAACCCAAAAAATGCAGATTCTGGATTATCGAGAGAAGGTAAAGTTAAAAATGTGATTAATGCTTCTGAAAAAGAAATTGAGTTTGAATTTAGTGATAGGATTTCTGTCTTTGATAAAATAATTCCTTCTAAAATACCCTATAAAGGTGAAACACTTTGTAGAGAAGGGGCGTTTTGGTTCAAAGAGGTAGAAAAATTAGGATTTTTAACTCATTTTATAAAACTTACCAACAGTAACAAAATGTTGGTAAAAAGAGTTAACATAATTTATGATTATGACAAAATCAATCAAGATACTAAAAACTACCTAATACCTTTGGAATTTATTTGTAGACATTATGCTGCAGGTTCTCTTCTTGATAGAATAAATAAAGGAAAAATAGATCCAAGAAACCTGGGATTCAATAAAAAAACAGTTTCTTATGGAGAAAAATTACCTGAACCTTTTATTGAAACTTCAACAAAACTTGAAAGTTTTGACAGGCCTTTAGACAAAAAAGAGGCATTAGATATATCAGGACTTACTAACGAAGAATATGAAAATATACATGAAACTATTTTAAAAATTGATTCCAGAATGTCAAAAGTGGTCGATAGGGGAGATTTAATCCACGTAGATGGAAAAAAAGAATTTGGAATGAATGAAGATAGGGCCTTGATGTTAATAGATGTGTTTGGAACTGCTGATGAAGATAGATTCTGGGACAAAAAACTTTATGAAGAAGGACAAATGGTAGAGCTTTCAAAAGAATTTGTAAGACAGTATTATATTAAAACAGGTTATAAGGATAAATTGTATAGTGCAAGGGACGAAGGTAATCCTGAACCAGATATACCTGCTTTGCCTGATGAAATGATAAAAGAGGCTTCAAATCTCTATATAAATATGTATGAAAGGATTATCGGAGAAAAGTTTAGGTGAGTTATTTGAAAGTAGAAGTTAAGGTTGGTCTAAAGGAAGGAATTACTGATCCAGAAGGCCTTAATATTAAAAAATCTCTAAAACTACTTGGTTTTGAAAGTATAGAAAATATTGAAGTAAAAAGAAGCTACGTCATAGAACTAAGTGGAAAGGATGAAAAACAGATAAAAGAAAATGTAGAAATGATGTGCAAAAAGCTTCTTGTTAATCCTGTAATCCACGATTATAAAGTGGAAATGATAAAATGAGCAGTAAACAAAATGTTTTTGAAGTTGATCTTAATTTGCCTGATGAAAAACTCCTAGAACTAAGTCAAAAGATCGGAATAGGTCTTTCTCTAGATGAAATGAAATCAGTTAAGAACTATTTTAAAGAGAAGGGTAGGAGTCCAACAGATATTGAAATACAAGCAATAGGACAAGCATGGTCAGAACATTGCTGTTACAAATCATCTAAAAATGTATTGAAAAAATTTATCTTTAATCTTGAAGCTCCACAAAATATCTTTGTAATAAAAGAAGACGCAGGAGTTGTTGAGTTTGATGAAAACTATGCCTATGTTTTAGCACTAGAAAGTCACAATCATCCCTCTGCTGTTGAACCTTATGGGGGTGCAGCTACGGGAATTGGTGGAATTCTTAGAGATGTGGTATGTATGGGAGCACAGCCTGTTGCACTAATAGATCCTATATTTTTTGGACCATTAGATTTACCATATAAACAACTTCCCAAAGGAGTCAAACATCCTGAATTCCTATTCAGAGGTGTTGTTGCTGGAATTAGAGACTATGGAAATAGGGTTGGAATACCCACTGTATCCGGATCTGTTTATTTCCATCCAGGTTATACAAGTAACTGTATTGTAAATGTTGGATGTGTTGGAATTGTCAAGAAAGAAGATATAATCCATAGCAGAGTTAAGGAACTTGGAGACATATTCGTTATGGTTGGCGGAAAAACTGGAAAAGATGGCATTCACGGAGTTAATTTCGCATCAGCAGAGCTTCATGAAGAGTCAGAAACAACTTCACGTTCTGCAGTTCAAGTTGGAGATCCTATAACAAAAGAACCTTTGATACATGCTTGTCTTGAAGCCAATTCCAAAAAACTCCTAAATGGTATGAAAGATTTAGGAGGTGGAGGCTTATCTTGTGTTGTAGGAGAAATGGCCCATGCAGGTGGTTTTGGAGCCAAGGTTAATCTAGAAAAAGTTTTGCTAAAAGAAAAGGATATGATGCCATGGGAAATATGGGTATCTGAATCTCAAGAAAGAATGATGTTAGCAGTATCAGAAGAAAATCTAAAAGAGGTACTGGATATTTTTAATAAATGGGATGTAAATGTAGTTGTTATTGGAGAAACGATACCTGAAAAGCGAGTATTGGTATATTATGAAGGAGAGAAGATATTTGATATGGATTCTAATTTTTTAACTAGCGGTCCATTATATGCAAGAGAAGTTAGGATAGTTGAGAGAATCCAAAAAGATATTGAAACTGAAAAGCCTACCGATATAAATAAAATTTTAACTAAAATGATTTCAGACCCCAATATAGCTTCCAAGGACTGGGTTATATTACAATATGATCATACCGTTAGAGGATCTACTTCTCTAACTCCTTTATGGGGAGATGTTGTTAATTTTTCACCACAAGATTCTGCAATTGTAAAACCTGTCGAAGATATTAACAAAGGATTGGTTATATCAACAGCAATTAATCCATTCTTAGTAGAGTATGATCCTTATTGGGGCTCGGCTTCTGCAATAGATGAAGTTTTTAGAAATATTGTAGCAGTGGGTGGTAGACCTCATACACTAGCAGACTGTCTAAACTTTGGTAATCCAGAAAAACCTGAGAGATTTGGAGATTTTTACCAATCTGTAATGGGATTAAATTATGCAACAAAGGATCTCAAAATATCCTTTTCATCGGGCAATGTTAGCCTTTATAACGAAAGTGTAATTGGAAGCTGTCCGCCTACCCCTACAATTTTATGTGTCGGGATAATAGATGATATAAACAAGAAGATAACTTCAAATTTTAAAAAAGAAGGAAACTCAATTTATCTTGTTGGAAAAACAGAAAGAGAGTTTGGAGGTTCTTTGTATTACAGAGTTTTGGGAATTAAAGACGGTATTGCTCCAAAAATGAATCCGAAAAATTTAGTAAATTATTCAAATGCTTTATTAGAATCTATGAAAGATGGAATTATAAAAAGTTGTCATGATTTAAGTGAAGGCGGTCTTGCAGTTGCAGTTGCAGAAATGACTTTTGGTAGTGATTATGGTGCAGAGTTAGATTTACCTTTAATTCAAGATATGAGGGCAGACGAATTCATTTTTTCTGAGTCAAATTCTAGATGGGTAATCGAAATTGAAAATGATGAAAAATTTGAAGATTTTTTAAAGAAAAATAGAATACCTTTCATGAGAATTGGAAAAATATCTGGAAAAGATTTAAAGATAACGCAAAAGGGAGAAACTTTAGTAGATGTTCCTATTGAAACCTTAAGAAATAAATGGAAAAATGCTATTTGGAATCATATGGGGTGACTATTTGGACAGGTCTGATATAAAAGTGTGTGTATTGAGAATAGAGGGTACCAACAACGAAGAGGAGATGTATAATGCTTTCAAAAGATTAGGCACATCCCCTGAAATTGTTCATTTGAAGGAACTTAAAGACATATTTGATTATAATTGCCTCATGATACCTGGAGGATTCTCGGCAGGTGATTATGTGCGAGCAGGGGCCATATTTGCTTCAAGAATAAGAGCAAAAATGGCTAACGAGTTGCATAAATTTATAGATGAAGGTTGGCCTGTTGGAGGAATTTGTAACGGATTTCAGGTTTTAGTTGAGTTAGGTCTCTTACCAGGATTTAAAAGAATGGACTATCCAAATGCTTGTCTTTTTTTAAACAACTCGGCAAGATTTGAATGCAGACCAACATTATTAAAACATGAAAGCAAAGGGAAATGTATATTCACTAGAAATATCCCTAAAGGAGAAATAATGATGGTTCCGTCTGCTCATGGAGAAGGAAAGTTGTTATTACCGAAAGAAAAAGATTTTGATAAGCTTTTTGAAAACGACCAAGTTGTGTTTAGATATGTTGATAAAAAAGGCGAGTATGCAGAATATCCTTGGAATCCAAATGACTCGGCATATAATATAGCAGGAATATGTAATGAGGCTGGCAACGTATTTGGAATGATGCCCCATCCGGAAAGAGCGTATTTCGATCGAAATAAAAATGGGATATCTGGCATGAAGATTTTTGAATCGGTTCTAAAGTATATAGAGGAAAAATAAAAATGTGCGGCATAATGGGTATTGCATCGAACAATTCTTCGTATGAATGTTACAGAGGTCTTTTAGCTATTCAGCATAGGGGACAAGATTCAGCAGGTATATTATCATTTGATGGAATAGTGCATCAAAAAAAAGACAAAGGTCTTGTTTTGAATGTTTTTAGCAAGGAAGAGATATCAAAACTTGAAGGTAGCAAATCAATAGGGCATGTAAGGTATCCAACAATGGGAACAAATGCCATATGTGAAGCTCAGCCTTTCTTTTTAAGTTATCCTTATGGAATAGGTCTTGCACATAATGGAAATATTACGAATTATAAAGAATTGAAAGATGAACTTGAAAAAAATCATAGGTGTATTCATTCAAGATCAGATACCGAAGTTATGATCAATATTCTCTCAGAAGAATTAATCAAAAATGATACTTTCGAAGCTATAAAAGGAACTATGGAAAGGATTGATGGCAGCTACTCTGCAGTGATGGTATTGCCAAAAAAACTTATAGCTTTTAGAGATCCTTATGGAAACAGACCGTTAGTATTTGGTGAAAAATCAAGTTTAAATGAAAAAGCGTTTTCTTTTGCTTCGGAAAGTGTAGGTCTTGATGTAAATGATTACTCATTAGTGAGAGATCTGATTCCAGGGGAGGCCATAGTTATTGAAAATAACAATGTTGAAAAGAAAGTATTGTGCCAAAGAGGAAGGGCTCATTGTATGTTTGAATGGGTCTATTTTTCAAGACCAGATTCTGTAATAGAAGGTAAAAGCGTATATGAAGCCAGAATAGAGTTAGGCAGGAATATAGAATTTGAAGAAGAAGGAGAGGTAGTGATACCTGTACCAGATACTGCAAGAACAGCGGCTTTAGGTTTTTCTGAAAAATATGGAATTAAGCACAGAGAAGGG
>PWMA01000115.1 GCA_003558335.1 Candidatus Methanofastidiosia archaeon
AACGCTGTAAAAAACTCTTGCTAGAAAGGCAAGAGTTTTTAGAAAATTTGCTAGCAAGTGTAAAATAAGGGGCAAAAGGTCCTTTATATTTGCATTGGTCTGTAATTATTCAACCATGCAGACTCTTTAGAAACACTTTTATATTTTAGGCTAAAGAATTTTTCATGAACGAAAAAAACAACAATCAAAAGAAGAGTCCATTGAAAGGTATAATAATGGTGTTGATAACAATATTCTTACTTTTGGGGATTCCCAGATTGTCTGGCCTCATAGCAGATCAGTTCAACTATCAAAGCGTTGACCCTGATGGGGCGTTTGCATGGATTAGTGTTCATCACATAGTCCAGATGCTCATCTTCTTTCTGATTATAATTTTATTGATGAAAACTAAGGGAATGGATTTCAGGCTAACAAAAGGCGATACTGCTGAAGGGATTAAATATGTTAAAAAGTTCACACTATATTTCTTTATCTACAATCTAATTGCCTACGCAATAATTTATTTCACTGGCGGATTTCAGCCTTTTCAGTATCCTCTGAATCTTCTCAATGTTACAGGATATCTTGGTTTCCAGCTGCTATTAAGCGGGCCTTCAGAGGAGCTGATCTTTAGGGCATTTGCTATGACGATATTTGCAATATATATCTCTGGTAAAATAAAACAAAGCCAAATAAGTAATCCAAATCTTCTTGCAGCGATAGTATTTGCATTAGCGCACGTTGGAATCTCATTTGTACCGTTTTCGTTAACATACAATCCAATGCAGTTATTGTTATCTTTCGGTCTTGGACTGGTATACGGGCACTGCTATGAAAGAACAAATAGTGTTTATTATCCGATGGCACTTCACAGTATCAGCAATGTGATAATGGTTTCAACAACTATTGTTTTAACTATATTGCTTTTCTGAATACAGATTCCAGAACCCTTTCAAGGCAAAGTTTTTTATCTTTCTAATCTTCATTTATATTGGATTACATCTTGTGATCCTTCTCCCTGGCCAATCACATATGCAAGCCGCGGATTGGTTGGGGAGTGACACTTTTATATTTAAGAGGATAAAATTACTATATAGCTTTAAATATGTAAAAGGTGATTAGAATGGCGACTGCAGTTTTAGTAATTGATATGATTAATGATTTTGTAACTGGAAAGTTTGAAAACGATAGAGCCAAAAGAATTGTTCCAGCTATCGCTAATCTTCTCGAATCGGCCCGCAAATCGGAAAAACCTGTTATTTATGTTTCTGACTCTCACCCAGAGGACGATGAAGAATTTTCTATCTGGGGACCTCATGCAGTAGCCGGTTCTAAAGGTTCCGAAATAATCCCTGAACTCAAGCCTGAAGAAAAGGATCACACGCTTTCTAAGACCAAGTACAGCGCTTTCTACAATACAGATCTCGATTCTCTCTTGGAAAAGTTAGGCGTAGATGAGGTCGTATTGGCAGGTGTTCTGACCCATATATGTATCCAGCACACAGCTGCTGACGCTTTCTTTAGAGGATACAAAGTAATAATCCCAAGAGGGTGTGTTGAGGACCTTTCAGATGAAAATAATGAATCGTCTCTAGAGCTAATAGAAAAATACTACAGTGCCAAGATAATGGATCTTGAAGAGTTATTGACAAGTTGGTAAAAACTGGGCGTTATTTTTTATGGAAGAGCGATTACAATTAGTACAAAAGATACTCTTTGAATACAGAAAAAAATTACATTTCAATAGAGTAAGGCGATTGAATCCTTTTTTTTAAATAATCTAATAGTTGTGTTTTTACCTGTCCAAAAAATATTTAAATCCTCATAATTTATTTTTATAGGAAAACGGCATGAAAGCTGTAATTTAAGGGTGAAATAAAATGAAAAGAAAACTTTGGTTAAACAGCATAATTTTACTGGTGCTTATACTGTTTTTAGCCGGTTGTGCTGGGCCGGACACCTCCGAGGCACCAGTTGTAGAATCTAATGAGGAAGCCGTGGACGCCGAAGTCGACGTTGAAGAAGAGGAAGTAGTAGAAGATGAAGATGCTGTGTACTTTGAATCTGACAAATATGTATTACCGGAAACCTTTCCAGACTTCATTGCAACATTTAAAGAAATCAGGTATACTGGTGGCGATGTAGACGGGGCAGAAACTTCCATCCATTATAAACACATCGGAGTAGAAGAAGTTGGCGGTGTTCAAACTGACAAAGTTCAGTTTAGCGTAGATGGCGAAGAAGTTTTTACCTTGTGGGTTGACAGTGAAGGTGATTTTCAGAGAGTAGTTGCCAATGGTGAAGAATTACCTATTGAAATCGCTAGGCCCTTGGCCGAACCCATTAAAACCGCTGTAATGGCGCCATTCTACCATGCAACTGTGATCGACATTGAAAATTTATTTAGAAGCCCAGTTCCAGGTTATACACAAACCATTATAAAAACAGAAACAGCAAGATTTGGCGGCATGACTGCAACAGTCTATACAATTGAAGCAACTGCTGGACCTCCTGCAGTAGAAGAACACTTAGCAGGAAGTGCAATTTTGCAGATTGCAGATTTTGGTGATTTTCAGGTTATAATGTCCTGGGAGACAATCGACACATATGAAGGAGCTTCAAAAGGCTTTTTCAGAATTGAAGATTTTAGATTAAGATAAAAGCAAATATTTAATATAGGGCAGGCTAGTTGACCTCTTTCTGGCAAATGGCCTGTTCATTTTTTATATCCTTATATTTGTGAAACTATAAATGTAGCAGGTAGTAAAATGGGCTCCAAAGTAAAAGAGTATTTGGAGAAGCAATCTCCAGATAGACAGAAGATAATGGAATACTTAAGGGAAGTTCTACTTGAAGCCATCCCTAACTTGAATGAAAAAATGGAGTGGGTGTGATATGCTATGATGACATGTATTACATCGCAAATCTACCGAAACAAATTAACATGGGATTTTCAATCATCGGATTAGCACCAGAAGAGGTCAAGTTGTTTCAGGGGTCTGGAAAGACGATGCGCCACTTGAAATTTGGAAACATTGATTTAATAGATAGGGAAGAGCTAGTTGAGACTATCAGACTAGTTAGAGATAAGGCATCTCCAGTCCATCCAAAAAATAAATAATGAACAAATGACATACGATTATGAATAAAAGTGGGCTATAATATATAGTGGTGACGTTTAAATAGTATTAAATTTTAATATTATAGATGAAAACTACTACTATTTTTATATCAGGGCTAATAATCTTTATGATATTGGCCGGAACGGTTGTTGCGCAACCGCCAGATTTTGTAACGAGAGCTTTAAAAGATGGACAGGAGATACCTTTCGAGTTAATCGAGGAACATATAACAAACAAATCTATGGAGCGGGTAATTAACACTAAAGCTGAGCTCGATGAAATATTTGAGCCAC
>PWMA01000009.1 GCA_003558335.1 Candidatus Methanofastidiosia archaeon
ATAGGAAAATATACATCGAAGAGGATAGAGTCTATGCCTTAAGGAAGAGATCTTTTTTAACGCCAAAAGATGTCATTGGAGATGTTCTCTCTTTAAAGGAAGGGTTGGGAAAGAACCTAAAAGAGATGGAGTTTAATATATTGGAAAGTGACGAGGCAGTCTCCTTTTTAGAGGATAAAGAGTTTGAGATCTATAGCTAGTTTCTAACAAAGTATTTTCTAAGCTCATCTACACCCAATACTGTAAACGCTATAGGTATTATTAAAATCCAATCGTTTAGGCTAAGAGGCACTGTATAAAAGAATCCTTGTAAGAAAGGGACATAGACGACAGCTACTTGAAGGATAAACGAGGCAGATACCGCCATAAGAAGGCTTTTGTTACTGAAGAAGTCTATCTTAAAGATTGATTGATCAAAGGATCTGCAGTTTAAAACATTTACAAGTTGATAGACTACAAAGAGAGTAAAGGCAGAGGTCCTTGCATGCTCTAATGAGCTCCCCATACTTGTGAAAAGAATATATGTTCCAATGCCCATTACAATGCCTCCTAAGAACATAGAAAGATACAACGGGCTAGTTAAGATAGGCGCATCCTTTTTTCTTGGAGGTTTTTCCATAAGCCCCTCATTTAGCGGCTCCATAGAAAGAGAAACTGCAGGTGGCCCGTCCATTATGATATTTACCCAAAGGATCTGGACAGGCAAAAGTGGCAAAGGAGCGCCAGACATTATCGCTGTAAACATTAAGATTATGGCACCGATGTTTGTAGAAAGCTGATACCTTAGAAACTTTCTTATGTTGTCATATATCCTTCTGCCTTCCCTAATGGATGTAACTATTGTTGCAAAGTTATCATCCATTAAAACCATATTGGAAGCCTCCCTTGCAACGTCTGTGCCGCCCATGCCCATAGATACCCCTATATCTGAAATCTTTAGAGCAGGGGCATCATTTACACCGTCTCCAGTAACAGCAACTATCTCACCAGATTGCTTTAGAGCATTGACTATCTTTACCTTGTGAAAGGGGTTTGCCCTGTAATAGATACGGACATCTTTGGAAATTTCAGAAAACTTTTCAGCTGACATCTCTTCAAGCTCTTTTCCTGAGAGGAAAGTTCCTTCATCACCCGTTATCCCTGCCTCTTTAGCAATAGATAGTGCTGTCTCCTTTTGATCGCCAGTTATCATTGCTACCTTTATGCCGGCCTTTTTTGCCAAATCAATTGCTTCTCGTACCCCGCTTCTAAGCGGGTCTTTAAAGTATGAAAGCCCTACAAATACAATATCTTCATCGCTATCCCCATCTTTAAAACCAAGAGCAAGGGATCTAAGGCCTTTAGCAGCATATTCATAGTTGTTTTTTATTATCTCTTCCTTATCCTTTTCAGAGAGATCTCTTATCGCCCCATCGATAAATATATGCTTTGAGCGTGAAATAATAACTCGAGGTGCGCCTTTGATATAAGTTACATTTTTTCCATTTTCATTTACTAAGACCGACATCATCATAGTTTCAGAAGAAAAAGGATTTTCCTTTAATCTCTCAAAAGCTTTTTCTTTATACCCTCTTTCTTTGGAAAAGAGTTTTAGCGCACCCTCTAAGGGGTCGCCTAGTATCTCTAACTTTCCCTCTTTGGTAGAAATTTCAGAGTTGTTGCAAAGCTCAGAGATTTTAAAAAATGGCCGGTATTTATCTGGATCGATCTCTTCAGGTTTTAGAAATTTGTTTCCAATAAAGGCGCCTACCACCCTCATTCTGTTCTCTGTTAATGTGCCGGTCTTATCTGTACAGATAAATGAAGTTGTCCCAAGAGTTTCAACAGCGGACAGTTTTCTTACAATAGCGTTATTTTTGGCTAGGACTTGAGTTCCTAGGGCCAGCGTTACAAGGACGACTATTGGAAGCCCTTCAGGGATTGTTGCAACTGCAAGGCTTATCGCAGTTAAAGCAGATTCTGAAAGAGCGAGTCTTAGTGGAGCTGATGCTAAAATCCCCCTTAAAAGGACAGATATAAATAAAATTGAGCTTGTTATTGCAGAAATAATTGCTAGTTTTTTACCGAGAGAGTCAATATTTTTTTCAAGAGGGGTGCTTCCCCTTTCCTCTAAGGATATGAGGCTTGAAATCTTTCCAATCGGTGAATCCTTTCCAGTTAATATGACTGCCCCAGTTCCTCTCCCCCTAGTTACCACAGTCCCCATAAAGATTATGTTTGATTCTTTTGTATCCTTTGATACAGGAAAGCACTCTCCAGTAAGCGATGACTCATCAACTTCTATATTTATTGATTCAATGAGTTTAACTGTTGCAGACAGTTTGTCTCCATCTTCTATCTGGATTACATCCCCAGGGACAAGCTCTCTTGAAGGGATTTCTCGTTTTTCTCCGTCTCTAAAGACTATGGCCTTTGGCTGGACCATGCTTTTTAGGACTTCAATTGCTTTGTCGGCTTTATATTCTTGTAAAAATCCCATAACTCCGTTTACAGCAATTACTAAAAATATAACAGCTGAATCTTTTAGGTTTCCAATAGCTATAGATAGAAGCCCTGCAAGAATCAATACAACTATCAGGTTGTTTTTGAACTGGCTTAAAAACTTTTTAATGTTAGAATCTTTTTTTGTTTCAGGAAGCTCGTTGTAACCGTACTTTTCTATTCTTTTTAGAGCTTCTTCAGAAGATATTCCTTTTTTAGAAGAGCCTAATTTAGTTAAAGTCGTATCTATATCGTCTTTTGCCCAAACTGGATCGATTAGACCTAGGTCTTCCATGAGACTGTAAAGTCATTTTAATTTAAAAGCTTAACTATGAGTAATTAAACTGACCTATAGGTCATTATTATTCATATCTTGATTTAAAAAGCTAAAAATGAATAAAAAGAAAAAATAATTTTATTCTCTCATTAGGCCGCCAAATCCTAAGATTTTCATGAACTGAGACATTGGGAGAGATCTTTGGGTTATAGTGACTGGGATTACTTTGTAACATAGGTCTTCTGATTCAGGTTCATCATCGACAAGTGGTATGAATCCATTTTCTTCATAAAAACATACAAAAAAAGGCTCTACTGTGCCTGGTTGAAGTGCTCTAAATGTATAAGTTATCCAATATGGAATTGGTCCGTTTAGACCATTAGGCCCATTCAAAGCAACTTCGATTAGTCCGAAATAATCTTCGGGAGATAGGACTTCAATTAGTGTTCCGTCTTCATCATAGACTTTAATGTTTAATAGCTCAATTTTTCCTAAAGGCGTTGGAAATTTGTAATCTTCCAAATCTTCCTCTAATTCTTCCTTAATTTCATTCCATCCTTGGAAGTCATCATAAAAATCTCCATAGTTTAAACCTATAAACAAAAAACTTCAGGAGCGGTAGAAGATTG
>PWMA01000086.1 GCA_003558335.1 Candidatus Methanofastidiosia archaeon
ATGGGTGTTTCCATACCACTACCCTATGACTGAAAAAAAGGCCATATTGATATGCTATTCATTTTCAATTATTTCTGGATTAGTTGGGATAATCTATCTAATCTTTCATTATGGAATAATTTGAAATAAGATTTAATTCGTTATTCTTTTTATCATTGTTTAACAATAATATACTTAGTTTGATATTAATGTTATTCATTAAAATAAACTTATTTAAACAATAAAACAAGATATTTACTAACAATTAATATTTTTAATTACCGAAAACTTTATATAGTAAGAGTAACTAAATACTAATAACTAAAGATTAATCGTTCAATATATGTAATCGATGGTGATAATGTGGGTTGGAGAAAGCAGTTTGAATTGAGAAATGAAAGAATTAACTATATCCGGAATCTTCTTAAAGAAAGAACTAATTCAGGTAAAGATTATTTTATACAAGAGCTTGTCAATGAAACAAGGATACCAAGGAGTACTGTAGAGAGATATCTTTATGAGTACCTTGAAAAAGAAATAGAAATATACTACGAGGGTCCGTTAAAAAAGATCAAATATGTTGGAAAACAAAAAGAAACTTAAATTATGTCCTTTCTTAAGAGAAATCCATCTTCTCCGTTTTCATAGTAGTTCTTTAACTTATTGGTAATTTTGAATCCAAGATTTTTGTACATTGCCAAAGCAGCAACATTACTCACTCTTACCTCAAGCTTTAATCTATTTACGCCTTTTTTTTCATATACCTTAAGCAATCTTTTCATAAGAAATGTTCCCACTCCTCTTTTTTTGTAATCCTCTCTTATAGCTATTGCAAGAATATGGCCCTCTTTTTTCTGAATTATACCAACAGCAAATCCAATAACAACTTCATCTTTTTCAACTACTAAAAAAGTATCTCTGTGGGATTCATAAAGAAAGTTTATTAAATTAGGAGGATAAGGATTGTCAAAGTTTTCGTATTCTAGTTCCATAATTTTGTATATATCGTCTGGGTTCACAGTCCTAACGATCATTTTCCTCTCCTATGATTCTAGAAAACTCTTTACCTTTTTCAAAAGAAGCCCTATACCCCGTAGGTGTTTTTTCCAAATCATTTACTTCAAAAAATCGCCATCTTCTGACAAATCTTACAGCAAAGTAAGGCGTGGCTCCAAATATTTTACAGAACTCCTTTAACTTTATAATTTCCTCATCTTTAAAGTAGCACCTTTCATCTGCCCTTATTTTGACCTCTATTCCAAAGTAATTTTTTCCATTTCCTGCAACAATATCAGGATGTGGGAATAGTTGGCCTCTACCTGAGGCAGGCATTCTAAGGGCAGCATATCCATTTTCCCATAACTTCTTTACCAATGAGACTTCTGAGTTCCTTCCTCTGCTGTACATATTATGCCCCTATAGAAGAGTCAACTTTAATCTATCTGGCCTTGGCTCATACACGTCTCCCTTCTGTTTCAGCTCATCTACTATTTTTCGAGTAAATGAATCACTAATATTTTCCAATCTTGCTTCTTCGTAAACTTCACTTATGAGCGCACCTTCATTATTGTTCTTTTTATCTAAATGAGAAATAATCTCCATAATAACGGTTATTTTATCTCTTTGGGATTTTGGCCTACCGGTCATAATCATATCAATATCTATCTCGCCTGTTTCTGGATCTTTGCCTATCTCTTCAATAGATTCCATATATAACTTGATTATATCTTCAACATCTTCAACCATAACCTTATCTGATAATCTCATCCTTGCTCTTGATTCTGATAATCTTATAAGTGATTCAAGTTGTCTTGCTGTGATTGGTATTGGAGTATTTTTTTCTTCTCCCTTTTTCCTTATACTAATATAAAACTCTAAAAGCCTATTTTTTGCTTCTTCAGTTAATGATATCTCTTTAATAGTCTTTTTTGAATAAATAGCATATTTTCTTATTTCATCAGTTCCTAGAGGGGGTGTAACAGATTCTTTTTCATTTGAATGAAGTTTTAGTATATGCTCAGCTATTTTCTTATCTTCATCTTCCTTTGGTTTGTCAGTTAATATGAAAATCAAGTCAAATCTTGAAAGAAGTGTGGGGAGAAGATCAATCTGCTCACCAAGCGATTTATAGCTATCAAATCGTCCTCTCTTTGGATTTGCTGCAGCAAGTATTGATGCCCTTGCATTTAAAGTAGCAATAATCCCTGCCTTGGCAATTGAGATAGTTTGCTGCTCCATAGCTTCATGAATTGAAGAGCGGTCTTCATTGGACATTTTATCAATCTCATCTATGCAAGCAATTCCGTTATCTGCTATAACAAGCGCTCCCGCTTCTAGTGCAAAAGTACCTGAGCTTTCATCTCTTATTACTGCAGCTGTAAGTCCTGCAGCAGAGGTTCCTTTCCCACTTGTATAGATTGATCTCGGGGCAACAAGATTGATATATTTAAGAATCTGTGACTTTGCAACACCTGGATCACCAACAAGAAGTACATGCGAGTCTCCTCTGATCTTAGTTCCATCGGGAAGTAGCCTTGCCTCACTTGAAAACATCTGCAGTGCAACAGCGTATTTAACATGATTGCTTCCAAAAATTGAGGGGGCTATTGAGTTTGTAATATTTTCACAGATATTAGGATCAGAAGCAAGCTCCAATATCATTTCTTCATCTTCTTCAGTTAGCTCTAAATCCTGAATATCTTTTTCTTTTATCCTTATGCTGTTTATTTCTATGGATTTGCTAAAGGTTGTTCTTTTTCCTCCACCTTTGGCCCAATTTTCCTGAACAGTCTTTAAAATACCGACAATGTTTACTACATTTCCCGCTTGAGCGGTATCGACTATATCGTCTTTGATAATACAGTCTATACTCCAAGGAAGCGTTCCTCCTTTCAATTTCTCCGGTTTTTCCTGAATTTTTATACTCTGCCAATCAACAAACTTTGAATAGGACTTTACAAGTTTGAAAGGACCGTTCCTTCCACAAGCAGGATTTGTACATGTCACGGGGGTTTTAAAGGTCTGTGAATCTTGCATAACTGTTATATATTCGCCACACCTTTCACAACTAAAAACCGCTTCAATTACTTCAGGCTTAACTTCAGTAGTCCTTCTAACTGCTCCCTCAACCTGAATCAATTTATTTATATGGATGGCTCTAATATCTCTTATGTCAACCTTTTCAGTTGAAGGTAGGTCAATAAATCTTGCTGTAAGCCTTTTGTCAGTTTCAGCATCATAAACCTCCTTTAGAGCTTCACTTGGTGCAGATAAAATCTGCTCAGGCTCATTTAAAAGCTGCTCAGAAAGATCAAAATCAAAGTCTATTATATCATCAAAACTAACGTAAATAGAACCCTTTCCTTCAAGCTTCATTTTGTCTATGAGTTTTTTGTATTTC
>PWMA01000064.1 GCA_003558335.1 Candidatus Methanofastidiosia archaeon
GAATGAAATAAAGGACAGAATATTCGACGAGGGGACAAGCTTTGGCGAGAACAGAGGGAGTGGTCTTGGCCTCTATATAGTCCAAAAGGTAGTTGAAAGATATAATGGTAATATAACAGTTGAAGACAACAAGCCGAAAGGTACGACATTTATAGTAAAATTTAATAAGTCATAACTCACAGAGATAAGGTATAATGTCACAAAACTTAAAATTTAAACTTCAAAAAGACAAAATAAAAATTTTAGTAGTAGATGATAATCCAGACATTACAACCTCAATTTCAAAAATACTAAAATCTCAAAAATACAATGTTATTGTAGTAAATTCTGGAAAGGAATGCTTGGAAAAAACCTATTCTGAAAGGCCTGACCTCATTATCCTTGATGTTGTCTTGCCAGATATAAGTGGTTTTGAGGTATCAAAAAAAATTAAGTCTGACCCTTTTTTAGAAGGAATCTTCATTATAATGGCTTCTGGCCTAAAAACATCAAAAAAAGATGAGGTTGAAGGTTTTAGATCTCTTGCAGATGACTATATAACAAGGCCTTTCACGTCAAAAGAACTTTTAGCCCATGTGGACGCCATGCTTCGTATAAGGGAGCTTTTCAAAAAACTAAAGAAAAGCGAGGAAAAATATAGGACCATTGTTGAAAATCAAACTGAATTTATCACTAAGTTTTTACCCGATAATACGCACACTTTTGTAAACGATGCATTTTGTAGATATTTTAATGTAAAGAGAGAAGATATTATAGGGAAAAAAATACCTGAAATGAATCTTGGTGCCACAATACCTGAAGAAGACCTAAAAAAACTTGAACTTCATTTAGCTTCATTCAACGAAAAAGAAAATGTAAAAATGATTGAGCATAGATTTGTTTTTCCAAATGGAGAAGTTAGGTGGGTAGAATGGACTGACAAAGCAATATTTAGCGAATCGGGCGAACTGGTAGAGTTTCAGGCAATTGGAAAAGACATAACAAAGAGAAAGAAAATTGAAGAGGCACTCTTAAAGGAAAAAAGTTTTACTAGCACTCTTGTTCAATCTTCTCCTGCATTTTATGTAGCCATTGATTCAGATGGAAAAATTATTTTAATGAATGGCGCTATGCTTAACTCTTTGGGATATAGTTTAGAAGAGGTAATAGGAAAAGATTACCTATCTACATTTGTGCCTAAAGAAGAAAGAAAAGCTCTCTCAAATGAATTTGATAAATTGATAAATACTGGCAATTCAACAATAAATGAAAATAATGTTTTAACAAAAGATGGCCGGAAAATACTGGTAGAGTGGCATGGTAAATCTATATTTGACGAAAATCAAAACCTTGATTTCTTTTTTGGAGTGGGTATAGATATCACAGAAAGAAAGAAATTTGAAAAAGACCTCAAAAAAATAGAGTGGTTGTTGACACGGGATGCTAAATTAGGAAAAAAGGAAAAAGACCAATCTTACGGCAATTTGGTGGAATTAAATACTAATCGCCTTATATTAGATTCTGTGGGCGAAGACGTATTATACGCAATAGCAAGTGATTATATCGATTTATTAGAAACATCCTCTGCCATATATGAAGCAA
Organism: Candidatus Methanofastidiosia archaeon; assembly: GCA_003558335.1. Classification (GTDB taxonomy): domain Archaea; phylum Methanobacteriota_B; class Thermococci; order Methanofastidiosales; family Methanofastidiosaceae; genus Methanofastidiosum. The sequence continues at coordinate 1,582 of PWMA01000064.1, forward strand.
ATGGAGATTATGCTCTTGGAATTTTTAGTTCAGGATGGTGTAAACTACTGGACAAGGCATCAAGAGATCTATGTGGCGCCTTGGATAATAAGGAAGCGTTGGCAAGTGGCAAATGGCATTGTCATGAGTCATGTTGGACTAAAGCTTCAAAAGTTGCGATTGAAACTGGAAAACCTATTGAGATAGAATGCTCAGGAGGTATTAAATTATACACAGCCCCTATTTTTGCCAGAAATAGGGCAATAGGCTCTATAAATTTTGGTTATGGAGATCCGCCCACAGATTACGATAAACTAGTAGAAATATCTAAGGAGTATAAAGTAAATGTAGAAGATTTGATTAGTGAGTCAAACAAATATGAAACTAGGCCCAAATTTATCATTGATATGGCAAAAAATAGGCTTCATACTTCTGCAAAGTTAATAGGTGAAATTGTTGAAAGAAAATTGATTGAAGAGGAATTAAAAGAAAGTGAAAAGACCCTTCGAGGCATATTCAACTCAAGTCCAGACGGCATTGGGCTAATCAAAGATAGAAAACTTATCTGGGCAAATGAAATGATGAGCAAAATTACTGGATATTCCAATGAAGAGCTTGTAGGACCAGACACAAGATTTCTTTATGTTTCAGATGAAGAATATGAACAAGTGGGCAGACGCTATAAAAATCAATTTGCTAGTGGAAACCTCAACTCTGAATTAGAAACAAGATTCAAAAGAAAGGATGGAAAAGTAATTGACATCTATAAAAAAATGAGCCCTTTGGATCCAAAAGACATCTCAAAAGGATATATTACTTCTGTTATGGATATTACGGAAAAAAAGAAATTGGAAAAAGAACTTCATAATGAAAGGGCCCAAATTTTCTCTATATTTGAGAGTATCGATGGAGCAATACATGTTTGTGATGTTAACACATATGAGATATTGTATGCAAATGAATTTGCGAAAAGAATGTTTTCAAAAGACTTAATCGGCGGAGTTTGTTACCATGAGATCCACAACAGAGAAGCCCCTTGTGAATTTTGTACTAACCAGATCATTTTACAAAATAAGGGTAAACCATACCAGCGGGAGTATCACCATCCTCATCTATGCAAGGACTTTTTGATAACAGATAGGATAATCAAATGGGCAGATGGGCGTGATGTTAAGCTTGTAATGGCGATTGACATAACTGAAAGAAAAAAAGCAGAAGAGGAAATAAAAGAAAGTGAAATAAAGCTTAGAAAAATTTTAAATTCCATGCCTATAGGGATAAAACTTGTAAAAAATCGAAAAATTGCGTGGAGTAATGACAATCTGCTGCAAATTATTGGTTACGGATTTGAAGAAATTCTTGATAGAGATCTAAATTTCTTATACTTTAGCGAAGAGGAGTACAATAGAGTTGGAAAAGAGTTGTACGATGACTGGTCAGAAGGGGGAGTGCGGCATATTGAGACTGTTTGGAAACGAAAGGACGGAACTTCAGTCAACTGCTATCTTCAGATCGCTCCTTTTGATCCTCATGACTCCGCAAAAGGCATGATCGAAGTTGTCATAGACATAACAGACAAAATAAAGGCCCAAAAACAGCTTGATAAAAATCTAGAGTATTTTGCTCATCTAGTTGACTATATAAGAAATCCTTTAGCAATTATTAGCGGCTTTGCGCAAGTTGAGATAGAAAATGAAAAGACAAGAGAGAGATTCTTAAGACAGATAGATAGAATTGAAGATGTAATCAAACAACTCGATCAAGGATGGATGGACACTGAAGAC
>PWMA01000148.1 GCA_003558335.1 Candidatus Methanofastidiosia archaeon
CTTTCCTTTAGAGCCATTACCGCTATAGAACTGCTTTCCTTAAACTTTAAGAGAAGTGATCGTATAAGATCGTCTCTAAAAAGAAGATCTCCATAAACACAGATGAAATCAGAACGTACATAGTCTGAAGCCACCATTAGAGCATGCCCTGTTCCGAGGCGCTCCTTTTGATAGATAAAGTTTATATCTATTCCAAAGTCATTTTTCTTTAGATATTCTTCGATTATCTCGCTTTTGTGGCCGACTATTATAGATGCTTTTTTTATCTCCAAACTGCTAAATATCTTTAGTATGTTTCCAATTATTGTTGTGTCTCCCAAGGGTAACATAGGTTTTGGAATGTCATCTGTCAATGGAGAAAGTCTTACACCTTTTCCTGCAGCAAGAATAATGGCTTCCGTTAAAATCACCTTATACAAAAGCTATTTATATTGACTTAAATAATTAACTTCAATGTACAGTTTAGATGAAGGAAAAACACTTGTAAATTACGCAAGAGAAAACATTGAATCTTTCATCGCTACAGGAAAAAATACGGAGTTAAAAGACGTCCCAGAATCATTTAAGGTAAAAAGTGGTGTCTTTGTTACGCTTCATACTTATCCAAAAAATCAGTTAAGAGGCTGCATTGGATTTATAGAACCTGTACTTTCCTTGATAGATGCCCTTCTTGAAGCATCAATATCTGCGGCTTTAAAGGATCCAAGGTTTCCAAAGGTTAGATCCAGTGAACTTAAAAATTTAATAGTTGAAGTCACAGTATTGACATCACCGGAAGTTATTAAAGTAGACAGTCCAAAGGATTATCCAGAAAGAGTTCAAGTTGGAAAGGACGGGCTTATAGTTGAGATGGGTTACAGAAAGGGTTTACTTTTGCCACAGGTTCCTGTTGAGCAGGGGTGGGATAGCGAAGATTTTCTCTGTAATACATGTATTAAGGCAGGACTCCCTCCAGACTGCTGGATGGATGAAAAAGCAAAAATCTATAAATTTTCAGGGCAAATATTTTCTGAAACAAGCCCTTGTGGCAAGATAATAGAAAAAAGTTTTATGGAGTAGGTATATGGAAGTTGATCCATTTATAAGAGCAGGAACATTGCTGTTAGAAGACACAGGTGCAGACGCTCTTTTAGTTGAAGTTGAATCTGTAAAGGAGATGGAGAAGATAGGAGAGTTTGTCTCTTCCAAGGAAATAAATCTATATGGTGTTTCCTCAGATCCAAAGATAAAGAAAAAGTTTGATAGAGTAATACTTGTACCAGGCATACTAAAAAAGATTACGACAAGACTTGAGTTTGCCATATCTGCAGCCCTTATGCAAGAGTTATTTAAGAATGAGGATAACATAGTGTATGTTGGAAAACTGGAAAGTGAGTCCTATAACTTTATAGTTACCCGGAGCACAAAACAGATAAATGCAAAGGGTATATATGAACTCTTTTTCTCAATGAAAAATATCAATCCTGAAGTCATATACTCCGTTTTATCTTTAGCTGTAGAATTGGGGAAAAAGGGCAAAGAAGGAAAACCGGTAGGCACGTCATTTATTGTTGGAGATTGTGGAAACGTAATGCAAAAGTCAACTCAAATTACATACAATCCTTTTGAAAGAAGTTATGTAAATATTAACGATCCAGGTATCAAAAACATGATAAAGGAGTTTTCAAGGCTTGATGGAGCTTTTATTATATCTGGCGAAGGTAAGATGCTTGCGGCATCAAGATATCTAGAATCAGGAATGGATGGAATATCGCTTCCAAAGGGACTTGGAGCAAGACACCTTTCATCTGCTTGGATGACAAAGGTAACAGATGCTATCGGTATCGTTTTAGCAGAGTCTGACAATATGATAAGAATATTTAAAAACGGTGAAATAATCTGGGAATTTGATCCTGATGAAGTGAGGTAGATTAGAATGAACTTAGAATTATTGTTGCTTGAAATTAGGTTGTTCTTTGACTCTTTAATAACGGCTATTCCGCAGATTATCCCTAGATTATTTTTTGCGCTGATAATTTTACTTGCAGGATTTTTGATAGGAAAAGGTTTTGGGAAGGTAACGCACAGTTTGATGAAAAAGGCCGGCATAGATAAGGCTCTTAAAACTACTGAAGCTGAAAAGATTACAGAAAGAGTTGGATTTAAAATATTGGCCGGTGTTGAGCTTTTTATTAGATGGGTTATCTACATAGTCGCCATATTTTTAGCTGTTGAGATACTAAGACTTCCAGGAATAGGTGACCCAATAGGAACCTTCATCAAATACGTTCCCAATATATTGGTCGCCTTTTTCATAATAATTGTTGGATTTATAGTTGCCGACAAAATAGCTATATTACTAGAAAAGTTCTTTGAAGATACAAATATACCTAAATACTGGTTTTTCGGGAAGGGTGTCAGATACTTTATCTATGCCCTTGTTGGAATAACTGCTTTGACACAGCTTAAGATTAGCACTGGTGTGTTTGTAATAACAGTCACAGTCATTATGGTTCTGTGGTCGGTGATAACTGTAATAGGGGTAAAGAATATTGTCCCAAACTTCTTCTCAGGAATTTTTATAGTCTTTTACGGCCAGATAAAGGTAGGAGATAAGATAAAGGTTCAAGATGTAGAAGGGGTAGTTGAAGAGATTTCACTTATTTCAACAAAGATAAGAAGAGATGACGGAAAATATATCTTAATCCCAAACTCAAAAATCTTGGATAACGTTATTGAAAAGGAATGAGTTTTAAAAAAATTTTACTAAAAAATAAGAAAAAATAATTTATTTTTTTTACATGCTCCAAGTTAGTTTTTCTTTGATTGTCTTTGTAATCAGTTATAGGATTTTTTGTTTAGTCTACGGCGCCTCGCGTTTATAGATTGCTATTACAGACGGGGCACCTTTTATATTGGCTTGCATTTTTCATCAGGTATTTACAGGGTTTGCAGTAGCTGGCATTGGCCAGCTTGTCGCAACTTGGGCATGCCAATATCAAGCCACATCTGCACTTTGCCATCCTTGGAGTCTAAAGATGGGGTCTTTTAAAAAAGTAATCCCTATACCCTAAAAACATATTTTTATCAAAACGATAGCTAAAAAGATAGATGCTAAAATACTTTATAGGTTTAAAAAAGAGGAGTGGACGGATTGATAAAATAATCACATTAAAAGAACTATAAATCTTATCATAAGCTCTTTACCAATCAAGCCAAAGGGTATGGGAATTTTATGTATTTGGGAAGCAATGTTAGTATAATAATAAAATATGTAGGTTATAGTTTTCATAGACTCAAGCCTTA
>PWMA01000001.1 GCA_003558335.1 Candidatus Methanofastidiosia archaeon
AAAAATAGAAGAAAATGAATTAACCGAAGAGAGCCCCTAAACCTTCAAGTGCTGACTCTTCTGATTCTTCTTCATCTTCTTCCTTCTTTGTGTCTTCTGTAGATTTCTGTTCTGAAGCTCCCGCTGCGGGTGCAGCTGCAGGTGCTTGAGCAACTGGAATTGAAGCAGAGCTAATAGCTTCTTCAATATCTACGCCCTCTAAAGAGGATACAAGAGCTTTAATTCTTGCCTCATCAGCTTCTACTCCGGCAGCTTTTAAAACACTGCTTAAATTAGCTTCATTTATTTCCTTCTTAGCCTCGTGAAGGATCATCGCGGCATATACATATTCCATAATCACACCTCCATTAATTAACCAAATAAGGATCCTAGGCCTTCCAATCCAGAATCCTCATCTTCATCTTTATTATCATCTTTATTTTCTTCAACTTTGGTCTCAACTACCTCTGACTCGCTAGGAGTTACTGTTGATTGAGATACATTAAGCTTATTTTTAAGTTCATCGTCCAATGCAGCTTCGTTTAAAATTCTAGATAGGCTTAAAGCTTGAGAAACACTTTTTGACATTATATGCCCTATAGTTTCAGGAGAAATTATATTTGCTCCAATTGCTAAGGACTTTGATTTCAAAGCTGCTTTTTGTATTAATAGTTTGATGCTTTGTTTTGTAAAGATTCTTCTTTCAAAGGACAGAGCTAATGCGTTTGAAAACGCTTTTATAATGTCGCCTCTTGTTTTATCATCGTCAATAGTTAAAATATCTCTCTGGAAAATTAATCCTTCTTCATATGCAGCTGCCAGGTCTGCACCAACTTCCATTGGTTCAATTTTAAGTCGAGAAAGTATACTACTGATTTTTTTTGATATTACTTCTCCCTCTTTTACAATAACTGCATCTTTTTGAACAGATATAGTACCTTTATCTATTTTAGCTGGAACTCCTAGTGTTTGAAGTTCACTTACAAGCGGCCCTGGTGGCAGACCTGTACTGCCTTGAGGAATTATAATATCAGACTTTGCAATATCTCCAGGTTTTGCTGGTGCAGGAGATTTAGATTTTTGTAATAATCGATATATTCTAAAAGGATTTTCGTTAGAAAAGATGAAAGCTGCCCCATCATCAATATGATCTTTAAGTTTTTCTTTATCAGTTTTTTCAAGCGCTATTTTCATTAGTTTATTTTTAGACATTCTAAAGGTAACTTTGTCTCTAAGGTCTTCTCTTATATTCTGTAACTGTTTTGCAGGTATGTCTTGAAGATTAACTATTCCTACCACAGGGAAAGAGTCAATCATATCCTTTAGGGATTTGACTTCGTCTTTTTTCCACTCTGCTACATCCCCTTTGACTGCTGCCCTTCCCTTCATTTGAAACCCTCCAGTTTAACTGCTGGTCCCATAGAAGTCTTTACATAAATTGACTTTATGTTATCATATCCTCTCTCAAGCTTATTTTCAAAAAACTTAATGATCTCTGAAATATTTTCTGCTATCTTTTCATCTTCCATTTTCTCAGATCCAACCAAAGTATGAATAACAGATTGATTGTAACTGTTTAGTTTTACTGTTTTTTTAAGTTTATTTAACATAGGTTCAAGTGGAGCAGTTGGAGGCAAGGGTATTGGAGTTTTCCCTCTTGGTGCAAAAATTGGACCTAGTGCCTTTCCAACAGTAGCCATAAAATCCGTTTGTGCTATAAAAAAATCATGACTATTGGCAACTTTTTTTGCAAATTTTTTATCCTTTGCAAGTTTATCTATATCTCCTTGGTCAAAGACTGTCAAGTTTTCTTTTTTAGCCTTTAAAGCTATGTCGCCTGAGGCAAATATTCCGATTTTTACATCTCTTCCTCTGCCATTAGGTAGCATAAAGTCTTCTTTTATTCGATTTTGTGTTTTTTTCATATCGAGTCCTTGAAGATTTATGCTAATTTCAATTGACTGTGTGAAGTTTCTCGGCTTTGAATTTTCTTTAGCCTCCTTCACTGCTCGCAATACGGTATCTTTCAATAAGTTCCCCCCTTATTTTAATATATCGTCATACTTTCCTTCGTCTATCTCGTTTTGAACTATTTTTGGATTTTTGCCTTCACAGGTTACACCCATAGAAACACAAGTTCCTAAAATTTCCTTAACGATGCCCACAATATTAGGTGACAATGAAGAGGATTCCTTCATCTTTGCTATTTTAATTAGTGATTCCATGCTAATATCTACAATAACAGTTGAAGGAGTTGTAGAAGATCCTTTCTCTTGATTTAAATCCTTAAGAATTAATGCGGAAGCAGGAGGTACACCTACTGCTACTCTAAAGTTCTTTTTTTCATCTACAAAAATCTTAACAGGCACTTTCATGCCCTGAAAATCTTTAGTTTTCTCGTTTATTTCGGCAACAACCTTTCCCACATTTATTCCGAGAGGTCCTAAAGCAGGACCCAGAGGTGGGCCAGCCGTGGCCTTTCCTCCATCAACAAGTGAGGTAACAGATCTCTCTTTTCCCATTATATCACCACTAAATCTTTTTCTCTATGATTCTAACATAATCTCCTTTAACAGTTACGGGTATAGGAACCATTGCTTCAAGAAGTTCAACTGTAAGCTCTTCTTTTCCCTTATCAACCCTTATTATCTTAGCTTTTTCGCCCTTAAAAGGTCCAGCAATGAGTTCTACAATGTCTCCTTTTGCAAGGCCAGATACAGATGGCTTGGCCTCCAAGAAATGACTAATTTCATCAAAGGCAATTTTACCTTCAAGTATGCCTCTCACATTACGAAGGCCTTGAATAGCTTCTTCTACAGCCCCTTTATCAATCGCCTCAATGAAAACATACCCTTTTAAGGTTTCTGGTGCTAAAATTGCATAAATTTTAAGATTGTTAGTTTTTACTTTTCCCTCTATCATCTTTGCTACATTCTGTTCTTGATTAACAGACACCTTTAATGCAAAGATAGGGATTTCACTGGCTTCCATTAAATTCTCTCCAAATAGCAATAAAATCAAAGTTACTCAAAGATTTAAAAAGTTTAGCTTTTTAAAATGGGTTATGTTCCAAAATACTGGGCTATAACTGAAATATATTTTATTAGATAACCAACTATCCCAATAATAACTATGCCAACTCCAGTAACTTTAGAAGTAAGAGAATATTCCTTTCTACCAGGCTTCCTAGCTAGTTTTAGAACCCTTGTATATTCAGAAATTCGACTTCTTCCCTTCTCCTTTTTCTTTAGATTAGATTCCGCCATGAGGTTAATTAATGTAAATCCTTTTTAAATGTATTCTATGCCGAGATCAATTCCCCTAATAGGTGCTTCACTTTCTATAAGCATCTCAGCTTCTCTTCTTCCAAAGATATAAGGTGATTTAACTCCTGATAAAACGACCATAACTCTGAGCCCATTTTTAACGTCTTCATTTATCATTGCGCCCCAAATAATCTGAGCATCAGGTTCAAGTTCATTTGTAACATGTTCTACGACTTTTTCTGCTTCTTCTAGCTTCATGTTTGAGCTACCAGTAATATTAATTAAAGCCCCTTTGGCTCCTGTTACATCTACATCTATCAAAGGACTGTTTAAGGCCTCAGTTATAGCTTCTTTAGCCCTATTTTCTGTATCGGATTCACCCATTCCTATCATTGCAACGTCTCCTTCTTTCATTACAGATCTAACGTCTGCGAAGTCAACATTTACTAATCCAGGCTTTGTAATTAATTCAGCTATCCCACCAACAGCTCTTATCAAAATATCATCAGAAACTTTAAAAGCGGCATTTATAGGTAAACCTGGAGCTATGTCCAGTAATTTATCATTGGGTATAACAATTACGGTGTCGGTAACTTTTCTTAATTTTTCAAGTCCTTTTTCTGCATTTCTTTGCCTTCTTAAACCTTCAACAGTAAATGGCAATGTGACGACAGCTACTGTCAAAGCTCCAAGTTTTTTAGCAATTTCAGCTATTACTGGCGCAGAGCCAGTTCCAGTTCCTCCACCTAGGCCACATGTAACAAAAACCATGTCACTTCCTTCGAGTACTTCTTTTACAGTTCTCTCGTCTTCTCTTGCAGATTCTTCTCCAATTTTAGGATCATTACCTGCGCCTAATCCCCTTGTTACTTCTTTTCCTATCAAAATTTTTTTGTCTGCTCTGGTGTCCAATAAATCTTGAGCATCAGTATTAACTGCAACTGCTTCAACACCAATCACACCAATTTCCATCAATCGGTCAATTGCATTGGAGCCTGCGCCACCGGTCCCTATCACTTTAATTTTAGCTCTTGATTCACGTAGTACTCTTTCAAGTTCTTCATCTACAGAAGTGTATCGATAATCTTTAACCATTTCTTTTTCTGTTACTGCCCTCTCAATGGCATCTTCGATAACAGATCTCATTTAACTCCCCCTATACTAATGTAGCTACTTATTATTGATAACATAAAACTCCTATTTGTAATCTATATATGTTAATAGTATATAAAGCTTTTGCTTAATAATGCTAGTTATAATGCTTCTCTTTAGTGGTAATCTTTATTCTTTTACAATATCACTTGTTTTTATAGATTCCATATCTATATTGGAAAGTTTATCTTTTAAATCTGACCGTTCTTTTATGCCTTTCCAATCTAAAATAATTAATTCCAAAGATTTACTTTTTTTAATTAGCTCATTTAACATTAAATCTGTTACTGGAGTGTTATATTTAGCAATTATATGGCCTATAGCTATATCGGTGTTCAAAATTATTTCCGTGAATTTAGGGCAATAATGCCCTCCGCCTATACCAGAAGCTATTTTAAAGTGTTTTTTTTCTTCATTATATGAAAGAGAGTTATAGATTGCTCTTGCCAATAATTCACCAACTTTTTCTATTTCCCAGTAGGTCTTATCACTTCCAATTTCAACAAAAGTTGTAGGAAGTCCAGTTAATGGGCCGTGATGTGTTGCCTCAAGAGAAACTTCAAATTGAATATCCAATTCTTTTGATAAGTTTGAAATTTCATTTAAAACAATTTTTTGGAATATTGGATTTGATGGAGAAACTTGTCCGTCTAAGCCTCCGTAATCCGCTTTTCCAAAATTTCCAGGAGCGTGGCAAGTTAAAGTGGGTATTTTTGCAACAGATTTGTGTCTTGTAGCAAATATAATAGAATCTATAATGTCTAAATTATACTCTTTAATTGTGTTCTGAACTGTATTTTCTGGGAAATCGGTATAGATAGTTTCATTTTTTATTCTTACAAGCAGGGAGTCTATGCTTTCATCATAATGCATATCTTCCTCAAGTTTATCGAAAGGGTAATATTGAAGTAAATTATTTCTTATATTTTCTCCAGCTTTATCTAATTCTGAACTTATAATTAGTTTCATCTAAGACCCCAAACCATTAAAATAGTTCCTAGCAATAATACTTATAAATTTAATGAGGAGTATTATGAAGTCAGAATTCAAAAGAAAATTATTCCATGAGATAGGACTATTGATCCCAATATGCTATTATCTGTTTTTTGATAAAAAGGAAGCTATTTTTGGAATGTCAATTATAGTCATTATTTTTGTGTTTATAGAATTTTTGAGACTAAGATACAATTTCGGCAAAGAGTTCATTCCAAAAGTAGTAGGAAAGACTTTAAGAGACTACGAAAAAGTTGATTTGTCTGCAGCTACATATTTTATAATTTCCTCATTTTTTACAATCTTATTGTTTGAAAAGTATATTGCAGTTGCTGCCATAAGTTACAACTCCATAGGGGATTTTTTTTCAGCGATAATTGGAAAGAGATATGGAAAAAGAAAATATATGGGTGGAAAAAAGTCAATAGAGGGTAGTCTAGCATGCTTTGTCTCTTGTATGATTGTTGGACTTGTTATATTAAATCCACTGTTAGCGCTAGTTGGAGCAGTTGCAGCCACATTTGCAGAAGGATATTTAATTAAAGTAAATGATAATCTTTCTATACCCTTGGTATCAGGAATAGTGCTTACCCTTGTATCTTTCCTTTGAAAAGTTCAAATATGGAAGAAAGATCGATCTCAAATGCAGAAACAGGCATCTCTAATTTAAAGTTATAAAGAACTTCAGGACTTAATTCCCCCATTTTTCCAACGTATTTACCATCGATTTCTAAAGAGCATGCCCTTCCTTCAATAAAGAAAGGGAATTCCTCTTTTTTTATTAAATATTTGAGTCCAAATGAAGAAAAAAATCCATGAAGGATTCCTTTAATCTCAGAAAAGTTTGCTTTTGGATGGCACATTGCGCTTGAGAGATAATATTTTTCTACTAGAGTTTGATCTGGAACAACTAGTCCTACCTCAAATATATTCTGAGGATATTCATAATGAGAATTTGAAGATAGCGTCTTTATTAATAGAGGTAAAAGGCTATTTCGTACAGTATCGTATTCTGTATTTACAGCATTTCTTGTCTTTACAAGTTTTCTTTTCCTATCAAGCATTTTATTGATTAATATGTCTTCATTTGAAAGTATGTAATTTTTAACTTCAAAGAAGTTAAAGCCTACCATAACTTCTTCGGTTTTTCTTACAAATATTTCAATAGGATTTTCTTGACCAATTGTGGCAATGTCTGGAATTTCAGGATTAAAGTTTTCAAATCCATAGGCTATAGAAATATCTTCAATTATATCTATTGGATGGATAATATCTGCTCTGTAAGGAGGTATTTCTACGATAATTTTTTTATTGGATATAGAATTTATTCCGTATCTCATTTTTAAAAGTAATTCTGCAGTTTCTTTTTCAGATAAATTCAATCCCAATATTTTGTTAGAATAAGAAGTATTTAATTCTATTAATTCTCTATTAAAATTTGGGTAGGTTAAATTTTTTCCTTCGTCATTTAATATTAGGGGGTGTATCTTTCCACCCCTAATAAAAAGTCCCATTAGAATTATATTCAAAGCATATTCAATGCTTTTCTGATTTGTACCTGTTATATCTATGAACAAATTCTTTGTTTTTTCATTGACTTTTGTATGTTCTGAATTTATAATGGGCGGCATTGATAAAACTTGGCCAGCATTGTCTATCCATATAGGACACTCATTAAAATCCGATAGTAAATACGAATATACAATTCCTTTAGGGTGGATATTTAATATTTCTTTAATAGTAAGATTTTTATCAAAATCTAAAGGGGTAAAGGAGAAATCTTTAGGCTTTGTAGTGTACTCAATTGGAAATGTTATTTTATCTAGATCATGCACACCTATTGCAACCTTTTTCCTGTTTCTGCCATGAGTAACATGAAGCTTTTCTTGAATTTGCATTAATGATCTAATTGCATCGTCATCAAATTTAATTCCTTTTACAATTGCACCAACTGCAAAAGGTCTAACAGACTTAACTTTTGAATCAACAATACCCTTGTAGCTAGAGCTTTGTAATTTAAAATCTATAGGCCCTGTTTCGATTTCCATAAAACCCTTTAATGCAGTAGTAAATCCTTCAATGGACAACATATCCGGCCTATCTGGAAACACTTCAACTACTATCTCAGGAGTTATATTTTCAAGATCAGTGCCAATCATAGATATTCTATCGCTTAATGTTTTATCATCAAAAGTTTTTCCCAGTAATGATATGAAATCATCTTTATCAAAATTTACTGTTGGCATCTTATCATCCTTTTACCCAAATAGGTAATTTTTTCATCATGTCTAGATCATTAGTATATTTTTGTCTTATGTCTTTTAATCCATAATATTCCATTATAATTCTACCAAATCCAGGACCCCATGCCAGAACAGGTATGTCTTCGCCCAAAAGAGGTACGACAACTTCTGGCCTAAATATTCCTGCTCCCAATAGTTCAATCCATTCTCCTTTATCTTTATTATAAATATCTACTTCTATACTTGGTTCTGTATAGGGAAAATATGCAGGCCTAAATCTAATTTTAGTGTGCCCCATTTTATTTAAGAATCTTTTAAGATATCCTAAAAGATGTTTAAAGTTGGCATCTTCATCTACAACTATCCCATCAGTTTGATAGAACTCAAAAAGATGTTTCCAATCGAGTTTTTCATTCCTAAATACCTTGCCAACAGAAAAAAACTTTGCGGGCAAGTCTTCTTGTTTTAGTGTACTAAGGGTTCTTACAGAAAGAGATGTAGTATGAGTTCTTAGAACATACTCTTGACCAATTCTCTCATCCCACGTATATCCCCAGCCTCTAGAATTTATATCCCCTCCGTTTTCGTGCATTGCACAAACTTTTTTAGATAATTCTGGGTCAATTTGTCCAAATCGAGGAGATTCTATAAAAAAAGTATCTTGCATATCTCTAGCAGGATGATCTTGAGGCTGAAATAGCGCATCAAAAACCCAAAAAGATGTATCAATCATTGGTCCAGTCATTTCTTTAAATCCCATTTCAAGCCAAATTTTACGTATATAATCAATTGCTTGATTTACAAAGTGTTTTTTTGAAGGAAATAATACTTTGACATCAGCTGAAACATCAAACTTTTTTAGAGTAAGATTTCTCCAGCTTTGATTCTTTAACATTTCTGGGGTTAATTCTGATATTTCATCCGTTATTTCTATTCCTTTAGATACTTCCATTTTGCCAAGTTCAGTCAAATATACCTTTCGGACAGTATCAAATTTTTTTTCAACAAGGTTTCTCTTTAAAAGAGTATTAGCTATATTTTCATTGACTTTTTTTTCATTGGATATTTCTTCTAATGCAGTTTCCTCGGGAGTTTTTTCATATAATGCTGACTTTCCTTTATCAGTCAAAGAAAAAGATAATGAATCATTAGTTTTCTCTATACTTATCCATGCATTTCTTCTTGCAATGCCGATGGCAATTTTTCTTTCTTCTTCAGAAAGTTCAACTTCGTTTGGTTTATTTTTATCTTTAATTGATTTAATAAATATTTTCTCAATTAAGCCATTTGTCAAACTTTTTTTGCCCTCTTTTGTGAGTATTAAATTAGAAATTTTTTTTTCTTCAACTGTTGCTAAGTTCTTACTAGACAAATAAAGAAGAGATCTCATTACTGCAACTTCAGGCAATTCAGAAAATTTAGCTATTTCTGAAGGGGTTGATTCCCCACCTAATTCGCCCAGTACCTTTAGAATAATCTTTTCTTGCTTTGAAAGCATAGAGTCACTTCTTAATCTTTTTAAATTCTATGACACAAGGGCCGCCATTCTTAAAATGTGGTTTATATTCCCAATTTTTTGATTCTTCAGGTTTTGAATTTTCCATTGCCCCAATTATAGCCATTGCCCTAAGACAAGCGAGTTTTTCTACTTTGTCTTCAGAAACAAGCATATTGCAGTGTTCATTATAAGGACATTTATCTACAGTATAAACGAAATCTTCTTTGTTGCCTTCAATTTTATGATCTTTTAATTCCATGAAACCTGTTTTCGAAACTTCCTCAACATACATCTTTGCGGCATCAAACCCATCAAGATCATACTTAAACTCTGCACCAAGTTCTTTCCATTTGGCAATGAAAGGTCTGATAGAAATAATTATCCATTGTCTATAAAATGCTTCAGGTTTTCCAAAAAAACTATTGGCAGTTTTTTCAATTCCGTAAACCCACGCATTCATAACCGTCATTACAGCTTCTATTTTTTTTTCTTGGTCTTTGCACTCTTCATCCAATTGGAACACCCACTAATCTGCATAAAAGAGGAACGATTGTTTATAAATCTTTTCTAATACTTTTTTTAAAAATATTATATATTTTTTAATAAGAAAACGTTTTTAAATAAGTTATGAGCATCTGATTGTATGGATATTGGTGGCATGATCACTGACCAAAACATTGTTTTTATTACAATCTTATTAGCGCTATTGTTATTTGCTTGGGGAAAATGGAGATATGATATTGTTTCTCTTATGGCTTTATTAGCATTAACAGTGACAGGTATAGTGCCCATCTCAGATGCCTTCCTTGGATTTGGCCATCCGGCAGTTATTACTGTGGCTGCAGTATTAATTGTAAGCAGGTGTCTTTTAAATTCAGGAATGGTAGATTTTATCGCCCGAGCTATATCAAAAGTTGGAGATAATTCTACAATTCAACTTGCAACTTTAGTTATAGTTGTGGCCATTTGTTCAGCTTTTATGAATAATGTTGGGGCTTTAGCACTTTTTTTACCGGTTGCTATTCGTATGGCGAGAAAAAATGAAATATCTCCTTCATTTTTTCTTATGCCCATTGCCTTCGGTTCTCTTCTAGGAGGTTTAATTACTCAAATAGGGACTCCTCCAAATATCATTGTTTCATTGGCCAGAGCGGAAACTTTAGAAAAAGCTCCTTTTCGAATGTTTGATTTTGCGCCTGTAGGTGCAGGAGTTGCACTAGCAGGAGTACTATTTATTGTTTTTATTGGTTGGCGATTGGTTCCTGAAAGAAAAGGGGCTAAATCATTAGAGGAAAAATTTGAAATTGAAGATTATATTGTAGAGGTTCAAGTTCCAAAAAAATGTAAATTAATTGGAAAAAAACTAAAAGATTTAGAAGCTGCGGTAGACGGCGAAATTATAGTTGTTGGGCATATTCGTGAAGGTAGAAAAAGACTGTCACCTTCCCCCTATAGAACTATAAAAGAGGAAGACCTTATTATTGTAAAGGCCATCGCAGAAGACCTACAGATGTTGTTAGACAGTACAGGAGTTGTATTGGCCGAAGCAAATAAAGTAAAAGAAGAAGATCTTCACTCAGAAGAAAGTGATATTTTAGAAGCAATAATTACTCCTAAATCTCCCATGGAAGGCCAGACTGCACAGTCTTTAAAATTACGCTCTTTATATGGAATTAATTTACTTGCAGTTTCTAGAGAAACAGGAAGATTAAGAACAAGGCTTAACAAAATTCGTCTTCGTGCTGGGGATGTAATACTATTGCAGGGAAATCTTGAAACAATGCAAGAAGTTATGCCCATATTAGGATGCTTGCCACTTGCAGAAAGGGGATTGAGATTTGGCCAATCTAGGCGAATTCTTTTAGGGATTTTTATTTTTGGATCGGCAATTTTTAGTGCTGCATTAGGATTATTGCCGGTGCAAGTAGCATTTGTTGGTGCTGCCCTACTTATGATCCTTTTAAGATTTATCCCTCTTAAGGAAATATATACTAGTATCGATTGGCCAATAATTGTGTTGTTAGGCGCCATGATACCTGTTAGTAATGCTTTGGAAACTACAGGTGGTGCAAAAATTATTGCTGACACTATTTTGATTTATGGCAAAGATTTAGATCCATGGATAAGCTTAACGGCGATTTTAATAGTCACAATGTTTCTTTCTGACATTGTTAATAATGCAGCGGCGGCAGTTCTTATGATTCCAATAGCTTTAGGAGTTTCTAGTGGCATAGGTGCTTCTGCAGATCCATTTTTAATGAGTGTTGCTTTAGGTGCATCTTGTGCATTTTTAACTCCAATTGGTCATCAATCTAACGCGCTTGTGATGGTTCCAGGAGGTTATAAATTTAGAGATTATTGGCGCATGGGATTGCCTTTAGAAATTATTATCACTATTGTAGGAATTCCTCTGATAATGTATGTATGGCCTCTTGGTATCTAGATAAACACAGATCTTGATTAAAGAGTAAATTTTTAAAGCATGCGATTTAAATGAAATTATAGTTGATTTTATGATCGGAAGAGATACCCATATGGTCCAATGTAGAATGGGTGGAGGTATGGGTCTTGGAGGTGGACTTGCCCAAAGAGGTACCTTCGCTGATGCAGGCAGAGATATTGTAGCAGTAGCTATGAGTCCAGGAAGAAGACATATAACAAAACCAATATGTGAGATCACGTATGCGATGCGAGAGGCAGGGATAAAAACAAGCGTTATGGGTTTGAATGCTGGAAATGGAGTTCCTCCAGAAGCACCGTCTTCAGGAGCAAGTGTTCTATTTGGACTTGAAGAGAAGGAAATTGAAATATTAAATGAGTTCAAATTGGCCATAATACATCTTGGAAATATAAGGACACATATTGTATACAAGACAAAATTTATACTTGATCTCGTTCCGATTGATGTTGTAATTGCATGTCAGGCGCCAGTTACATTTGAAGATTTTGAAAAAATAGGAGTTAAAACTATTAAAAATGACAGTGGAACTACCAAGGGAAGAGTAGTTGATATAATTAGTGGAATAATAAGGGGCCAAAGTTGTCCCCAAGAAAAGCTTGATGAAATTATTTCGAAGGTAAAGAGAAACGTTCGCCATGATAGCAATAGTATTTGATAAGTCGGGAACGCTTGTTGATACAAAAAGAGTGTCAAAAGATTTAGAGAAAAATAAATACATTTATTTAAAATCTTGTATAGAATTTATTGAAGACAGCCCAAATCTTTTTCTAGTAACTATGGCTACAGATCCAAGAACAACATTTTTACAAGAAGATCCCACCAAGAGTTTAAAAAAATCTATTAAAGAGCTAAATATAGGATTTGAAATAGTATTTAAAGGTTCAAAGGCTATTATAGATAGACAGAAAATACTTGATTGGACTGAAAAAATTACTATTAGTGAAGTAAATGAAACTATAAAAAAACTAAAGAAAAAATTTGATATTTGCACCCTTGTAGGATTTGGATTTGTAGGAGATTCAGAAAAAGAAAAGATAACACATATAGTTGCATCTTCTGGTAGAATAAAAGAAGGTGTTTTTGATTTAGTTGAATATCTTCAATCCGAGAACATGAATATTTATCTAGCTTCTGGAGATAATCCCTGCTCAGTCTATCCTCTCGCAAAAAGACTAGGAATACCCGATAATTTTGTTTATC
>PWMA01000031.1 GCA_003558335.1 Candidatus Methanofastidiosia archaeon
CCCCGCTTAACCATTTCAGCTGCAAACCCCAGAACATCTTTTTCGATTTCGCCTTCAGGAGAAGAATATTCTTCGCTGATTGCTTTTGCAACCTGACCAAGGGTTAAGTTTCCATCCAGCTTCTGCCAGATCACCTGACCGGTTTCATTTAAGGTGTAGAGTTCATCATCGGCATCACCAATACCTGAAACCAACGGTACAATGATCATATCACCTTCTATTTCGCGGGCCACCACGTCTTCCGAAGGCACACAGATTGTGTCCATAGTTACTGCTGTTTCCACATTAAGTCACCTCTTTTTTCTAATTATTTACTTTGACGTTTCAAGGGAATGCATTAAGCTATTTAATCATATCAACTGCTTTATAGTTTTTAAATGTTTATATCACCTGTAAATGAACTCACAAAAACAACTTCTTGCCGGGAAGCTTTTTTTCGCACATCAGCAAGCGGCACTCAGGGGCACGGTTTAGCGTGGCCCTTAAGGCAGGCGGAAATATACTTAAAAACTAAAAGATGTTATAAAGTTCTTTGTGCTCATGCACTTTAGGTGTAAGTTCGTGGTGTCAGATTAAAGCATCTTCATGATATTCTTAACATTGTAACCCTTTAACTGTTCTTCCTCTTCTTCCCGCCAGGCAAGGATAAGCTGGCCGTTAACTGAAGATAATTTATTAAGAGAACTGGCATCTGTACAAAGTTCATAAGCAATATCTTTCTTTTTTAGATGCCAGGTTAAAATTTCCATGATTTCATCGGCAGGTCCGCAAAGAAGCACTTTACTATTCAGATTGCCTTTTCCCTGTTCGGAAAGCAGCTGATCTAAAGCCTGGTTTATTTTTAGAATCTGCTTAAAAGATTGACGGATATAAAGGTAGGCAAGGCGGGATTTTTCCTGCATGCCCCTGGGGGTTAATATATAGCGTGTTGTCCTCGCATTTAGCTTTTCAACCTTAACTAAGCCTTTACGGGCCATTTTTTTTAGCAAAAGGTTAACAGCGCCCAGAGAAAGGCCGGTGCGCTTGGAGATCTTGCGCTGGGTGGTATTAGTGTTTTCCTGCAGGTGGTTTAAAACATGGTATTCGTTTTCCATAAAGCTCCTCATGTAGAAGTGTAAGGTGCTTACACTTTCCCCACCCTTTTTAAAAGCTTGAGGGGAAAGGTAATTTGCGCTAACTTCTTTGGGGTCACAAATAGTAACTGCTCAGGCCTATGTCGCTAAGCCATAGGGAGCTATTCCAACGTCCCCATGGCACCGCTTATCATTCAACAATAAAAATAGGCTGAGTAATAACCACAAATATTATGAAAAAGAGGTAAATATACTTTTTGCTACTTCATTAAAAGTGTATGCGTTTAAAGCACGTTCACCTTATGAACAATACTATAGCGTTGGATTTATTTTGTCAAGATGAATCAAAATTTTAGGAATTTAAGGTATAGGTGCCAACTTATAGAGAACATATAACAAAAACGGCTTTTTTTAAAGGAGCACTTTTTAGTCAACTGCTTTATGGCAGTTGGTTTAATTAATGCCTTTTTTACTGGCCGTAGTTTTTTTCAAACTGCCATGCGCTGAGGCACATTTCGGCAAGTCCCCTTTTTGCCTGCCAGCCCATTTCTTTTTTGGCCTTGGAAGCATCCGCATAGCACTCGGCAACATCACCCTGGCGTCTTGGTGCGACTTGATATTTTATTTTAACCCCGGTAGCTTCTTCAAAGGCGCGGACAAGCTCGAGCACGCTTGTTCCCCTGCCTGTACCCAGGTTATAAATGTGCACGCCTCTTGTAAGCTTATTTAAAGCTGCTACGTGCCCTTCGGCCAGGTCGCAAACGTGGACATAGTCGCGCACACCGGTGCCGTCTGCAGTGGGATAATCATTGCCGAAAATGCTAAGCTTCTTAAGCTTGCCCCGGGCCACCTTGGTAACGTAAGGCATCAGGTTGTTTGGTATGCCGCTTGGCGCCTCACCAATGAGGGCACTTTCGTGTGCGCCTACCGGGTTAAAGTAACGCAGCAGGGCAACAGACCACCCGGGGTTTACAGCGGCGCAGTCGCTTAAAATTCTTTCGCTTATGGCCTTGGTTTCGCCGTAGGGATTGGTTGCCGGTAGAAGAGGCATTGTTTCAACAAGGGGAGCACGGTTTTCACCGTAGACAGTGGCAGAAGAGCTGAAAACAAAACGCTTTACATCATACCTGCGGCAGGCATCAATTAGCATCATTGTGCTAAGCGTGTTGTTGTAGTAATACTTAAGCGGCTTTTCCACCGATTCACCTACTGCTTTTAAACCGGCAAAGTGAATCACGCCGTCAAAATGGTGTTCGGAAAAGACCCGGTCAACGGCGGTTTCTCTAGTGCAATCTATTTTATAAAAGCCTGGGCGAGAGCCTGTTATCTTTTTTATTTGATCGATGGTTTCTTTTTTACTGTTAGAAAGGTTATCGGCCACAACCACGCTGTGGCCGGCTTGCTGTAAAGCCACACAGGTATGAGAGCCGATGTAGCCTGTGCCGCCTGTTACCAGGATGTGCAATCGAAGAGGCCTCCTTGCAGAAATAAGCCTGTTAGCCTGTTTTGCTTTTTAAACCTACTTAAGTTTTAAGGTCTTTCGTAACAACTCGGGTATAGCCCGTTAAGCCACTGGGGTCGGTTCGAAACCGTCACCCTGGTACCGCTTATCATTCAACAAGGCCAACAGGCAGAGCAGTTACGGTCTTTCTTAATATATGCTTCAATTTCTGTTATTGTTTTTCCTCTAATTTTTTGCTCATCACAATGCGCCTGCGCCCGGTCTTTTCTTTTTCCGCTTCGAACAGGGGCTCAAGGGCCGGAAGAGTGACAGGAAGAAAGCCTAATTTAGTATTAAGGTTAATTGCCCGTTTGTTATCTTCGTATACTACCAGTAATAACTCAGAAGCTTTCTTCCCTTTAGCCCCTTCTATACATTGACTGATAAGCCTTTTACCAATGCCCATGCCACGATAAAGTCCCCAGACCTGGAGTGAAAACAGCCAGTAACCGTTCCAGGGGTAGTTATCTTCGGGGTGATAGACAAGTTGAGCAAAGCCTATTACCCTGCTGCCAATAGTGGCGACGAGATTAGTTACGTTTGGGTTAGGCTTCCGCGGGGTATATGGCACGCCCGGATTCAAATGCCTTTGAACTGCCTCTAAATCTTTTTCATCTGCTTCAGAGATCACAACAGGCGGCATAAAGCGCCTGGCGAGCTTGCGGTAAATTGAAAGGCTTTGCAGGCGGCGCAATGTAAAGCTGGC
>PWMA01000052.1 GCA_003558335.1 Candidatus Methanofastidiosia archaeon
AGTTGGTTTTTACCTTCTTCATTATCACCTGTGATACGCATGACATACTTATGATTTTCCTGGACTAAATCTGCATTTTCATTAACCAGACATTGCCTCATTCTTTCTGCATGATCAATATTAGCACAGAAGAAAATGCTTTTAGCGAACCGGGTATCGTTATTCTTCAGATAATCTGAAACCCTTTTGGCTACCAGTTCTGTCCGTTTTTCTAATACCAGGGTGTTATCATAGTCGGTTACGTTATATTCCCGGTCTTCAATTTCAAGTCCATGCTTATCTTTTTTGCCTGCAGTAGGGCGGAAACCTTCAAGGTCTTTATCAATGTTAACCCTAATAACTTTGTATGGAGCAAGAAAACCATCCTCTACACCTTGCTTTAAGGAATATGTGTAAATAGGTTCACCAAAATAGTCGATATTAGAAACTGTTTTAGTCTCTTTTGGTGTAGCTGTCATCCCGATCTGAGTTGCAGGGCTAAAGTATTCTAATATTTCCCGCCAGGCTGATTCATCCTTGGCACTACCTCTATGGCATTCGTCTATAATCACTAAATCAAAGAAGTCTCGGGAGAATTCCTTGTATATATTTTTAAACTCGTTATATCCTGAGATGCCCTGGTAAAGCGCCATATATATCTCGTAGGATTTATCTACTACTCTATTTTTGATTTTGGTCATTTTGCCTTCGAAAGGTTTAAAGTCATTTGTCATAGCTTGATCAACAAGAACATTTCTATCAGCGAGGAAAAGGATTCTCTTCTTAATACCTGCTTTCCATAAACGGTAAATGATTTGAAAAGCGGTGTAAGTTTTTCCTGTGCCGGTAGCCATTACAAGTAGAATACGATCCTGTCCTTTAGCGATAGCTTCTGTTGTCCTATTAATAGCAACACGTTGAAAATACCTTGGTTTTTTGCCACCTTGTTCAAAGTAGTAGTCCTGGGTATATACCTTGGCTTGATCACTATTAAACTCTTTATATGTTGAGTAACGTTGCCACAGTTCTTGGGGAGATGGGAATTTATTAAGAGGTAATTCTCTTTCAACTTGACCGGATGTTATTGTGCGATCATGCTCAATGAAGCCATCTCCATTAGTTGAATATGCAAACGGGATGTCTAAAATATCTGCATACTCTAGAGCTTGCTGCATACCTGCTCCGATGCTATGATTATTGTCTTTTGCTTCAATTACCGCTAAAGGTATATTAGGTTTGTAATAGAGGATATAGTCAGCTCTTTTTGCCTTGCCCCTTGTAACCATTTTTCTTCGCACAATAATACGTCCATCAGTAAAGGACACTTCTTCCCTTACTTGTTTTTGGATATCCCAATGGGCATTTTGCAGAGATGGAGTAATATACTTGGTGCAGATATCTCTTTCTGACATTTGTTTTTTATTCATAAGCACCAACCTATATTGTAGTTAATTATGTTAGGAGTAGACTTTTCTGCTTGTTTCATATTTCTCGTTATAGATATAAAATCCTTTTTAGCGATTTAAAATATTCCTTTATTTTATAATAAGAAGGTAAATATCTTCATAAAAAAGAATAGTTGTAATATTGTGCGGGGTTTGATGGTGCCAGGCATTTTTTAGATTATTAAATCTTTAGCCGAGACTATCAAAATCTAAAGTTTGTTTATCTAAATTTGTTGTGGATTACGAGGTAATGTAGGGGGTGATATTATTCATTCTAATAACTTCAATTTTTGCTGTAATAGTGCTGAGAAAGTTAGATTTAACATGATACACGATCCTAAACCTATTGAATTGGTTCCAGAACTGAGAAAAAGCATAGATAGAATGTTGTGGTATGTCCCTGGAATTAATTCAGTTCAGTCTTATGAAAATTATTTAGTTGATGATTTATTATATTCTGAAGCAATCATTGAAATTATTCTAGATGAGCTAAATATGAATAAAGACCAAGACGTAAAAATTGCAAATGAAAAAATATTAGATAAAGAAGATGTATCTTTTTACGAAAGTAATATATGCATTAAGGGCCAAAAGATTATATTAACAAAGATGAAAAATGAAAGCATTTTAAGAGCTATGCTTCGGCATATTAGAAACGGGATAGCACATGGTAACTTCACTACTATAGGGTCATTAGTTTTATTTATAGATCAGAACAAAAATGGGAAAACGGCTTTATTGAAAATTGATGTCATTGCTTTTGAGAAAATAATAAATCTCATCGAAAAATATGACGAATTAACTGAAGGAAAAGTGTTAGCAAAGGCATTTGAAAAACTTGGGTATGAAGTAAAGAAGGAATTCAGAGTTGGAGATATTGTCTTGGATTTGCTAATAATTAAGGACGGTTCAAAATATGGAGTAGAAATAAAAAGTGAAAAGAGATCTAAGCTGGTAGGGTTTCAAGATAATATGATTATACAACTCTTAAATGCAAATCAAACTCTCAAAGAACAAAGTATTACTCCTGTATTTATATACGATAAATCAAGAGTATCTAACAAAGCAAAAAACTATTTGCTAGGTAAGGGAATTATATTATTAGATAGGAAAAACATATCCGAGTTGATCGATAATGTGGATATTTTAAGAAAAAGCAATAAAGATTAGCCTATAATTAGGTTTAATAGACATTAAGTGTGGCTGAGTGATTTTAGTATATCAAATAATATTTTGCCATCTACCATGTCACTTTAACGTGGCAAGGTCACAACAAGGAGAATGATAATGGAAGAAGAGTTACTGATAAAAGAGTTAAAAACAAAGCTTAAGTTTCATGAAAGCATTGCGACAGCATTTGTTGTTGGTAATGGGAGATGTGAGTATTGTGGCCAAGATCTTTTAAGGGATCGCCAAGAGTATGCTTCTGCAACTCTTGATCATTTATTGCCAAAGGAAAAATATGATAAAAGCATAGCTGAAAACCCGAATAATTGGGTATTGAGTTGTTCTTGTTGTAACTCAGCCAAAGGAAGATATGATGTATTGAAAACAAATGAAGATGCCAATGAAATGTTAAATAATAATCGTGATGATTTAATAGTTCGTGCAAGAAAATATATCTCAGAGAAAATGTTGGAATATGATCGTGAATGGATTAGTGCTATTGAGATCTTATTGAATAGGTGGTGGACTAAACCTGAATGAACTGGGAAAAGTTTTCAATCGTACAAGCTAACTATAGATTTTTTAGCAGTTCATTAAATGTAGTCTGAAAACTTAAGTAGCTGGATGGAAGCCTGGTC
>PWMA01000149.1 GCA_003558335.1 Candidatus Methanofastidiosia archaeon
TAAATTTATTTTATTTTTCTTTTTTTACTTCTAAATTAATCTAAAAACCTTACCTACCTTCTCTTTCTAAACATGTGATAGACTGTTAATTCCTTGTTACCCAACTCTTGAATATTATCGTATCCTAATTTTTCATATAATAATTGATTTTTCTTATCTCCTGTAAAAAGATATATGCCTGAAAAATCTGGATTTCCGTCTGCAATTTCATTTATTTTATTTAAAAGAAGTTTTCCTATTCCCTGTCCTTGATATTTAGGGTGAACGCCTACCACCACTAGTTCATAGTAAGGTTTTTCTATGTCTATGGAAGTCTTTACAAGCTTTGAAATTGAAAACGCTCTTTTTAAATTGATTATGGAAATCATTGGTATTATCAAAACTAATATTTTTGGAAAATAAATCCGAAGTTTATCTGTAAAAGAGATTTTATTGCCTTTCTTCAAAACAGCCGCTCCTACTACCTGACTGTTTTTCATGACAGCTAAAATCTCATCTCCGTTTTTGTAAAAAAGCTTCATTTTTAGTAGATTAAAGCGGTATAGTGTTTCTTTTGTATTCTTCTTATCGAAATTAAATACCCAGCTCGTTACCCCTTCCGATTGAAAAGAATCTGCCAATATTTTTGTTATTTCTTCAATTAAAGTTTCATCGGCTTTAATTATTTTAGCATCATCCATTTGCGTTACCTCTAAAAATAATTCATCCTTTTAAATTATAAATCCATATAAATATAAAATATTATCTTTATAGAGCTTTAATTTAAATCTTTTGAAAATTTTAATTATAGATAAACTAAACAATTCTATTAACTTTAAAATATAGGGA
Source organism: Candidatus Methanofastidiosia archaeon (assembly GCA_003558335.1). Taxonomy (GTDB): domain Archaea; phylum Methanobacteriota_B; class Thermococci; order Methanofastidiosales; family Methanofastidiosaceae; genus Methanofastidiosum. The sequence continues at coordinate 829 of PWMA01000149.1, forward strand.
AAATAATTATATTCTACAATAATATTTCGATTAATGATGAAAAAACAAGCCTATTCTATTTTGATATTGTGCTCTATACTATTCTCTTTAGCGCCCCTAACAATGGCAGAAGAAAGGGTGGCTTTAGTTTCAAACAGTATTGATATAGATATGAATCCTACCCTTTTACCTTTGATTAGAAGTAATGGTATAGCAGTTGACTACTTTGGAGAACAAGATGGGGATTTCAAAGACTACAAATACATAATAGTCCTTGGCGGACCTGACGCCATAGGGCATACAGGCGCTATATCGGGAAACATTCTTTTGGATTCTGATCAAACAAAGCTTAGAAATGGCGGCCAATATTTAATGCATGAATCAGAGGATTTATTTAAAGCTGGACAGAAAGTTTTTGTGCTAGCTGGTTCTGATAGAGACTATACAAGGACTTCAGTTAACATGCATATCTCTGAAATTATTTCTACTATTAATGCTAAACCAGTGCAATTAGAAACATACAATACTATAACAGCAGCTCAACTAAAGGATATGGTTGAAAGTAGAGTGGATATGTACTTAATCGACCTTAGGTCAGAACAGGTTTATAGCGAGGGACATATCGAAGGTTCTGTAAACATACCTTTCGATACCTTATCTAACAGGATAAATCAGATACCAAGAAACAAGAGAGTTGTCTTTTATTGCACTACCGGAAAAAGATCGGAGCAAGGTGCACAGATACTAATTGAAAACGGCTTTTCAGATGTGTATGCAACAATTGAAGGATACTCCGTTTATCAAAGTTTAAATTAATATTTTTTTATTTACATATAATTTATATAGAAAGACATTTACTTTAAACTGAGGTGTAAATATGTGGATGACTAATCTATTGACGGGAGTTTTCATATTTTTTTTAGGACTTGCGGTAAAAATTTTTAAAGCAAGCTACCTCATAGCAGGCTACAACACCGCATCAAAAGAAGAAAAGGCAAAGTACGATCAAGAAAAGCTGATAAATTATGTAAGCGGGCTATTAATGATTTCTTCACTATTTTTGATTTTAGGTGCAGCAGTTTCAATACTTTTAACAGAGTTTCAAGAAGGGATTATAATGGCATCATGGATAATGTTCACAATATTTATTTTAGCCAGTTTGGTCTATGTAAACACTGGAAATTGCCTGATGAAGACTCGTTAAGAAGGATATATGGGATTGAAATCGTTTCAATTTGTCTATTAATTTAAGACAAGGAAAAACAGAAAGATTTATAAACTCCATATGTACATATGGAGTATGGAACAGAAAACTAAAATAACCAAAAAGAACACTTTGCTCTATCTTGATGAAAATCTTGTAGAGCTAGCAAAGGAAATGAATTTTAATATATCTGAATTGGCGGAAGAAGCCATTAGGACAAAAATAAATATAAACAGCCATAACAAGCGATTTGATCCGGAAGAGCATCTAGAGCATCTTAGGAAAAAAGGACTTGCTTACCGTATACCTTTCAAGGTAGAAAAGATTAGGGTAAAGGACCGTTCTAACTTCAAAAAGATTGAGATAGAGTTCAATAAAAAGAATCTATTGATCGGAAAAAACACCTTAAGAAAAACTTCAATCTTAAGATCAATACTTCTATTCTTTGACAACAACTACAGCATGAAAGACCTATCAACAATTGACCTTATCGAAAAGCCACTTGAGATAAAGGTAAGTTTTGAAGAAGCAGAAAAAATTAGATGTGAGGTCTATGGCGAGAGGATTGATTTTGGTAAGAGTAGCATCTTAATAGATAGAGGACTTGAGACGCTGGATCTAAATTCAAGGGCTACTTTTTTGAAATATCTACTAAATAGGGGCGAGCAGATAATCATGACTTCACCTTCTATTGGTGTACAGTCATCTGAGGATGTGATAAATAGATACAACGTCATTGAGATTGGTGAAGATCCAAATGAAAATTTACGTAAGATTGAGACCGATCTGATTATGAAAAGAGCAAAGCACGAGTCCCATATTCATATGCTGCAAAAAAAACTTGAAAATGAAGAAAATAAATTAGCTTTAGCAAAAGAGGAAGACGAAGAGGAAGTTAGTGACATAGAGAACAAGATCTCTGAGCTTAACAGGGAAATAGAATTGTTTGATAACGAGATCAAGGGTATTGAAGATGAACTACAAAGTATTAAATTTAAAATTGTCAGTGACTGGACAGAGGGGAAGCGAAATGGCAGACTTTAGAAATATAAAAACTAACTATGTCAAGAATAAACTTAAGAGATTAGAGTATAATGAGGGTAGCAAGGAATATATTGAAGACCTGATGTTTATTGAGAGAGTTATTTCTGGAGAAAAAATAAACTACATCGCTGAAATCGGCTATGGCCTAAAGATAAGAAAATATGA
>PWMA01000041.1 GCA_003558335.1 Candidatus Methanofastidiosia archaeon
CTCATAAAGATGAATCAACACAAGCGACGGAGGAAACTTGTCCCATCCGCGCTCTTCACAGAATATTTTATCTTTTTTCTGTATTTCTCTTAAATCCAATAAATCACCTTTGTCCAATAAGATAGGTATATGCGGCATCAATTATAGATACATCTATGAAATCTCCTATCTTTACATTTTCTAAAATCACAGGCTTATTGTTAGGTATCCTGCCTGTGTATGTCCCATCGATATTTTTCTTTGTTACAAGAGTTTCAAAGCTTCTACCTATATAAGATGTATTAATTTCAAGAGATATCTCCTTTCTTAGAAGATTAAGCTTTCTTGATCTTTCCTTTACAATCCAAGTGGGTATCTGTTTCATCTTAGAAGATTCTGTTTCAGGCCTTTGGGAATATCGAGTAAGATTTATTTTGTCAGGTCTTATCTTTTCAATTAGATTGTAGGTGTTTTCAAAAGCATCTTCATCTTCTGTAGGAAATCCTACAATTACGTCGGTGCAAAGATAGAGATCTTGAATATTTTTTTTAAAAAGTGAAACTGTTTCTAAAAATTCTTTCACATTGTGGCCTCTATTCATATCAGAAAGAACTTGGTCGTCTCCTGACTGAACAGGAATATGCAGAAACTTATACATATGAGGATCTTTATACAGTTCGACGAGATCATTTTCAAAAGTCTTGATATGATTTGGATTTGCCATTCCAAGCCTTAAATTAAATTTTTGATTTATTGTAAATACTTCTTTTAGAAGTGAAGCAAGATTTTCTCCGGTATCTAAGCCATAAGCTGCTGTATCTTGAGACGTAAGAAGTATCTCTTTATATCCATCTGAAACTGCATCTTTTACCTCTTTTACAATTTCACCTATCGGAAAGCTGTGAACGCTACCTCTTGCAAACTTTGTACAACAAAAACTGCATCTTCCTGCACAGCCTTCAGATATTTGAACAATGGCCGATGTTGAGCCCCCTCTGACCTTTTTCAAAGAGGTCTTTGAACCAAGTCTTCTGTTATCTTCAGAGATGAAAACAAGTTTTTCTTTAGAATTTACAACATCTTTTATTCTATCAAGATCATTTGTCCCTATTATTCCAGAAACGCCATCATCAATAGCTTTAAGATTTATCTTTGGAAGGCATCCAGAAACTATTACTCGCTTGTTTTTAAGGAGAGAAGATATACGTAGAACAATCTTTTTTTCAGTTTGTCCTTTCACGCCACAGGTATTGACAATAACGGTATCGGCTTCATCGATAGAATCAGTTATAGAATCTTTTAATAGATATTTTATTATCTCACTATCGCCCTTATTTAAGGTACATCCATAAGTTTCAATAAAAATTTTCCGCTTCATGTTTCAAACGCTACCCTAAAGAAGTAATAATGGATGGCAATATCTGAATAATTATATACACGACAAATATTATTATAAAAATTTCCAATAACTTTTTTGCATAGTCAAATCCAATTCTTAGGATGGCTAAAAGAATAAGTACGCCAACGTCTTTTACTGCAGCTTCAGGAAGAAATCCGCTAGTTAGAGCAGATATCTCCTCTGCCAGATATCCACTAAATGATAAAATGGCATCTATAATATTTATAATAACCTGCCCTATATCCATATATTAAAAAATTTAAAATTTACTTATAAGAGTTTTGCAGTACAATTGATTTATTAGATTGAAATTTAAAAAGATATAAAAAAATTAACTTTTTAATATCTTCTCAAGCAAAATCTTGGGATTATCTTTTATTACCTTTATTGCATCTTCTTCCGATAGTCCCGCACCTAGAGCTACTTTGTAGGCAAAATCTTGAGTTATTAGATTGTTGGGCGAGTGTGTATCGGTATTTAAAATAAAGTTTTCGCCTAGAAGGGCAACTCTGCCGTTTCCAATATTGTGCCCTCCTCTTGCAGTAATCTCAAGAAATATATCTGATTTGTTGGCAAGCTCAGCATCTTTTTTTTCAATTATTCCAGGATGCGCAAGTATATCAACTTCGCCACTTTCAATTGCACTTCTGTTTGTTCCAGGAATAACCGGCTCGACAGGCGTTTCTCCGTGCACAACGACAATTTTTGCACCGAGTTTTTTTGCCTTTATTGCCAATTTTTTTATTGTTTCTGGAGGAACATGAGTAATCTCAACCCCAGGGATTACTGTTATGTCCCAATGTCCATTCAGCTCTTCAGATACTTTTGCAATGTTTGGAACAACAAACTCTATGTTTGAAGCATCAACATGGTCTGTTAGTGCAATAACTTTGTGGTCCATTACCTTTGCACGTCTTACAAGTTCTGTAGGGATAAGCTCTCCGTCAGAAAAAATTGTATGTGTGTGAAAATCACATCTTTTTCCTAAATTCATCTATTCACTTCCTTCTCTTCTTCAATTCTTCTAGAACCGATTCAAGTTTGATGTCCCTTTCAACAAGTAGCACAAACAGGTGATAAATAAGATCAGAAGCTTCTTCAACTGTTCTATTGGTAGCTTCAGAGTATGAAACTATTACTTCACTTGCCTCTTCTCCAATTTTTTTAAGAAGAAGATTTTTATCAGAAAGAAGCCTTGTTGTATATGATCCTTTAGGGAGTTCCTTTTTTCTATCTTCTAGCAACTTGTAAAGCTCGTCTAAAACATAAAGTCCACCTTCAAAGGACTTTTCACCCATAATATTGCCGTCGATTTTTCTAAAGTAGCATGTAGAGTAACCCTTATGGCATGCTGCTCCAGACTGCTCAACTAAAACTAAAATTGAATCAGCGTCACAATCATACCTTATCTCTTTTACCTTTTGGATGTTGCCTGAAGATTCCCCTTTAAACCAGAACTTTCCTCTGCTTCTTGACCAAAAGCAGGTTCTCCCAGTTTCAAGTGTCTTTTTCAAGGCATCCTCGTTCATATATGCCATCATGAGGACTTCCTTTGTAGTATAATCCTGAACTATTGCGGGAACAAGTCCCTTTTCATCCCACTTTAGATTAAACTCAGTCATAGCCTTACCGGAACGTTCTTTGATTTTAAATACTCCTTTACATTTCTAATTGAATACTCTTCATAGTGAAATATTGAAGCTGCAAGTGCTGCATCGGCCTTTCCTTTTGTTAGGGCTTCATAGATGTGCTCTGTATTTCCTGCACCGCCTGATGCAATTACGGGAATACTAACAGCTTCTGCTATCGCTCTAGTTAAAGGAATATCATA
>PWMA01000144.1 GCA_003558335.1 Candidatus Methanofastidiosia archaeon
AAGGTAAAGGAGTTTCTTTTATGGAAAACAATGTTTCATTTCATGGAAAATCTCCCAATGAAGAGGAGTTTAATATAGCCCTCAAGGAGTTGGAGGCGAAACTATGAATGGATTTGGTGTACCAAGGGAAGTATATGGTGAAACTCTCTTTGAGCTTGGCGAATCTAGAAAAGATATAGTAGTATTGGATGCTGATTTGTCCTCTTCTACAAAAACTTCATCTTTTGCAAAGAAGTTCCCCGACAGGTTTTTTAATGTTGGTGTTGCCGAACAGAACATGATGGGAATTGCTGCTGGCCTTGCCACCACTGGAAAAACTGTTTTTGCTTCATCCTTTGCAATGTTTGCCATAGGGAGAGTATATGATCAGATAAGACAATCTATAGCATACCCCAAGATGAATGTCAAAATTGTTGCAACACATGCAGGCATAACAGTTGGAGAGGATGGTGTTTCCCATCAGATGATTGAAGATTTATCTTTGACATGTGCACTTCCTCATATGAAAGTCTTAGTTCCAGCAGATGCACTGGAAACAAGAAAAACAATAAAAGAAGTATCTGCTGAGAAAGGTCCAACTTACGTAAGACTTGGAAGAAGCAAAGTTCCCAATATATTTGAAAACGAAGACGAAATTAAACTAGGAAAAGCTGCAACATTATTGGACGGTGATGATTTAACAATAATTGGAATGGGTGTAATGGTTTCAAAATCACTTGAAGCTGCTCAAAAACTAAAGAAAGAAGGAATATCTGCAGGTGTTATTAATTTAAGCACATTAAAACCAATTGATAGACTTGGAATACTAAAAGCTGCCAAAAAAACTGGGTGTGTTGTCACTGCTGAAGAACACAATATATATATGGGTATGGGTGCATTAGTTTCTTCAATACTTTCGGAAGAATATCCTGTTCCTATACTAAGGTGTGGCATAAAAGACACTTTTGCCCAAAGTGGTGATTATGAGCAATTAATGCAGATATACAACCTAACTTCAGAAGAAATATATAAACTTTCAAAAAAAGTTATAACTATGAAAAAATAAGAACTGTTTAGAGGAGATAAAAATGAAATTTTTTTTGGACACTGCAAACATTGAATATATTAGAGAAGCAGCAAGCCTTGGATTAATTGAAGGAGTTACAACAAATCCATCACTAATCTCTAAGGAAGATAAACCTTTCAAAGATATAATTCAAGAGATATGTAAAATTGTAAACGGGCCAATATCAGCTGAAGTCACGGCATCTGATTCTAAAGGTATGATAGAAGAAGCATTGAAACTATCAGAAATTCATGAAAATGTTGTAATAAAAGTTCCAATTACAAAAGATGGGCTAAAAGCCGTTAAAGAACTATCTACAAAAGGGGTAAAGACAAACGTTACACTTATTTTCTCTGCAACTCAAGCGCTTCTGGCAGCCAAAGCAGGAGCCTCTTATGTTTCTCCTTTTGTTGGAAGATTGGATGATATATCCACAGAAGGAATGAACCTTGTAGCAGAAATTCAACAAATATACAGAAACTACCTTTTCGAAACAGAAGTTATAATCGCAAGTATCAGAAATCCTGTGCATGTTTTACAATCGGCACTTATGGGCGCAGACATTGCAACTGTCCCCTACGATGTTTTAATGAAACTCATTGATCACCCCCTAACAAACATAGGTATTGAAAATTTTTTAAGAGACTGGAAAAAGGTAGAAAACAAGGAGATTTAATTCATGGTTAAAATTGCACCTTCAATTCTTTCTGCTGACTTTTCTAAACTAGGTGACGAAATAATGGAAACAGAAAATTCAGGTGCAGATTTAATACATATAGATGTAATGGATGGGCACTTTGTTCCTAACATTACTATAGGGCCTTTAGTCATTGAAGCAATATCAAAATTTACAAACCTGCCAATGAACGTTCACCTGATGATTGAAAATCCTTCTGCCTACATAGAGACATTTGCCAAAGCCCTTGCTAAAAATGATAGGGATGTATCCCTTGATTACTTGTCTTTTCACATAGAAGCCTTTTACCATTCACACAGACTCTTAAACAAAATTAGAGAACTTGGTATAAAATCAGGAATAGCTTTGAATCCTTCAACACCTCTAAGCTCAATAACACACCTTTTAGATTCTATGGATTTGCTCATTTTAATGACTGTAAATCCTGGATTTGGCGGCCAGAGCTTTATAGAATCTATGTTACCAAAAATTAAAGAAGCTAAAAAATTAGTAAGAGGCAGCGATATAGAGATTTTAGTAGATGGTGGAGTTTCCGAAAAAAACATAAAAAAAATTAGAGATGCAGGTGCCGACATTCTTGTAGCAGGCGCAGCAGTGTATAATGATAAAGCTAGTATAAAAAACAACATTATTCGATTAAAGGCTCTGGTCTAGAAAGTTCGTACTCTAAAAGTTCTTTTACTTTTTCTTTATTTCTAGCCATTTTTAATATTTCTACACACAATTTTCTCTTCAATGCAAAATATTTTTCATAACCATCTTGGTCGTTATATATTCTAGCCAAAGCATCATCTCTGCCACCCATGCACCCACTTCTTCTCATACAACAATATGACAGGGATTTGAAACAAACAAGATCGTACTTCCAATTGTGTTCTTCTGAGAATTTATTTTTAACACTAATATATTCTTCTTTGGTTATTCCTAGTTCTTCCAAAGCCTTGGGCAGGCTACATTTAAATGAAAACGTTAAAGAATATCCAGGATGACAACAGAAAGAAATTGCTCTTAAATCTCCTCCAAAACATATAGGGACAGGAGCAAATTTCCATCCTGGAACCATTCTAGTATTGTTAAGATTAATCATTAAAAGAAACGAATTAAAAGAATTTATAAGTGTTTGTTTATTAAAAAAATTAATTATTTTTATTATAGAGGATAGCGCCTAATGCAATTGTTATTATTAATAATATTGCAGATAATCCTTGGAATACTACTATCTGATTTGAAATTGAGGATATCTCTGATTTTAGTAGTGCTATCTCTTCCGACTCATTTTGAAGTCTTTTTATTGAACTAAATAACTGATCTGCATTATACTGGATCATTTCCGATACTGTATCGGTTCCTGGAATGGCTTCAGGAAAATTGGAAAAAACTATATGTCTTCCCCCAATTTCTTCTGCCATTTGTGCTCCAAGTGAGGTTCCACTCTGCAGATTGTCAATAATAAATGTAACATCTTCTTCTTTTCCTATTCTAACTAGGTTTTGAACAGTTTGTATCGACAATGTTTCAGGGGATTTATATGTATCAACAATTTCAAGCCCTATCCAGTTTGTAAAAGCAGTCTGCCATTCCATTGCAATTGCTTTATAATTTGATACTCCAAGTTGTTCTGCCTCAGCCAATATTTTCTGATTTAACTCTTCCAATTCTTTTGATATATCCGCTGCGTTTTTTTCATAATACTCTTTATTTTGTGGATCTACTTCTATTAAAGCATTTTTAATAGCATTAATTCTTTCTATGGCAAGAGGAGGTGTACCCCACGGCCCTGGCAAGAAAAGTTTTCTTACGTTTCTATTTTCAGATGCCCTTATCATATCATCAAGCCATGGCTCAATACCGTGGTATACTATTAGCGATGCAGCATTGACTTCTGATATTACGCTAGGTCTTACATCAAAATGATCTGGACAAACACCAGGTTGGACTAAAGATATAGCATCTACTTTATCCCCACCGACCTCCTGTACAAAATACTTCATTGTCGTTGTAGTACAAATTATTTTCGTTTTTTCTGCTGAAGAAAATGTAGGCATAAAAGATATAATCAACCCAAAAATGAAAATACATACTAAAATTTTTTTTATAATAATCACCTCTTGATATTACTAATATGTTTTTCGTGTTACGAATAGACTTTAACTAACTATATAAATGTATTGCATTTGATTTATCTATTTAGAATATATAAACTATATTCAATAAATATATAAGCCAGATTTATTTTTTATCAGACATGAAGAAAACTAAGGTTATTATTTTATGTACAGGTAACTCTGCAAGAAGTCAAATGGCCGAAGCTTTTTTGAAAAAATATGGGTCTGAATACTTTGAAGTATATAGCGCTGGATTTGAACCCAAAGGGATAAATCCATATACAATAAAAGTCATGGAGGAAAAAGGTATTGATATGTCAGACCATACTTCAAAGGAACTTAGAGAATACCTGGGAACAGTACATTTTGGAATAGTTATTACTGTATGTGACAGAGCTGAAAAAACTTGCCCTACGATGCCTGGAATTTCAAGAAGATTATTTTGGCCTTTTGAAGATCCAGCCTCTTTTAACGGAACGGAAGAAGATATAATAGATAAATTTAGAGAAATCAGAGATTTAATTGAAGAAAAAATTATATCTTGGGTTAAAGAATATAGAGCATCATCAAAATAACAATACATTATCCATTTGAGTAAATTATTTAAAGTTGAAAATTAATCATGATATGTGGTAAAAATGAAAAAGATACTAGTATTTTTAATAATGTTTGCACTTTTATTGCCTAGCGTTTATGCAGTAGAGAGTATAAGAGGGCAAGATGGAAAGATTGTAACAATAGAACACAATGTTTATGATGATCTGATTGTTTCAGGGAGCCAAATTATAATAAATGGGACTATCTATGGAGATCTTTTTGCAGCTGGTGGAGAAATAATTATCAATGGAAATATAGGTGGAGATGCTTATATCGCTGGCGGAAATGTAATTATTAATGGACAAATCAAAGGTGGACTTGTCATAGCTGCGGGTCACGCCACAATAACTGGTAGAACTGATAAAATAATTGCTGCCTGTGGCGACTTATCAACAAAAGGACACACTGATAAAATAATTGCCGCCGCCGGAAAAGTCACTATGGGTCCAACTTCACTCGTTAATAGATATGCGTATATAAGTTCTGGCAGTTTTGAAAATCAAGGAGTTATCAAAGGAGAGTTAAATCTTACCACTGAAGAGTTAATACAAAGAGGTTCTGTTGGATCATTTAAATACCAGAGGAGTAACATAGGCGGACTTGGAAGAGCATTTTTTGAAGGTATCAGATCTATATTCACAGTTTTTTCAATACTTGCATCTATAGGAATGTTAGTTCTAGGAATATTAATTATATTATTGTTCCCAAAGCCATTCTTTAGAGTTGAAAAAGAAGTTGAAAAAGATCCGGTTTTAAGGACATTGATTGGATTTCTACTTATTATAGCAACAATCATTGCTTTACTTATATTGGCAGTGACAATAGTAGGTTTGCCAATTGTAGCAATAATTGGAACACTCTTTTTAGCAGCTTTGATTACCTCGGTATTATTCGTTTCTTACTGCACAGGTAATTTCATTACAAAGAAACTAAACATTAAAACTAGTGATGTAGGAATTTTCATAATAGGCTTCGTTATACTTACAATTCTAAAGCTAATACCTGTTCTGGGATTAATTGTCAATGTAGTTGTAGTAAGTCTTGGATTTGGAGCAATATTCTACACTCTTAAAAATAACTGGAACGTAATAACAGCAAAAAATTAATTTTTCTTTTTTTAATAAAGACCATAATTTAATAAGAGAAAAATTTTATTGGATATTGTGGAAATAACAGTTGTAGGTGCTGGCCCAGCCGGACTTTTGGTTTCAAGTCGCTTGAGTAATGCAGGATACAAAGTAAATATAATCGAAGAGCACAAAAATATTGGGGCACCTGTATCATGCTCTGGACTAATTGGTAAGGATTTTTTTCAAAATTTTAAAGATTTTGATTTTAAAAATTCTGTCAAAAATAAAATAGATGGCGCAAAGATATTTCTTGGAGAGGACTCATTTGAACTTGAAAGAAAAGGCGTTTCGTATGTTGTCGACAGATGCCTATTTGACCAATCAATATCAAAAAATCTTAATGTTTCTCTAAATGAAAAATTTGTTTCATTTAAAAGGAATAATGAAAAAATCATAATAAAAACTGACAAAAGAAAATTTTCAACAGATCTACTTATTGGGGCGGATGGGCCTAACTCCAAGATAAGATCCCAGGGATTTAAATTTTATGTAAAAAAATATGTAGGATATCAAGTTAGAATTAAGACTAATTTAGATTTAGACAAATTTGTTGAAGTCCATATAGAAAAACCTTTTTTTAATTGGATCATACCTGAAGGAGAAGGTATATTTAGAATAGGCACTGTTTCTGATAATCCAAAAGAAACTATTGAAAAATTCATAAGAAAAAACCAAATCAAAGGAAAACAGATTGATGTACAGGCCGGAATTATACCTATAGGTAGAGGGGAGATCTACAAAGATAGAGTTTTTCTTCTAGGTGATGCAGCATGTCAAGTAAAGCCTTTGACAGGTGGCGGAGTATATTATGGAGCTTTAGCTTCAGAATTCTTGACAAGGTCTATCAATACATATGATTACGCTAGTTATTCTCAGATGTGTGATAAAATAATAGGAAAAGAAATAAGAAGAGGGTTATTATTAAGAAAGATTTATGAAAATCTAAATGAAAAAGAACTCAAATCCATATTTACATTTATTAAATCAAAAAAGCAAGAGCTTGAGGAATATGGTCAGTTTGATGAACACTCTAAAACAATTCTTTCTTTAATAAAAGATCCAAAAATATTGTCTTTTACACCAATATTGCTTAAAACATATCTTAGAAATCTCTAAAACCTTTTAAATTATTCATTTTCATTTGTGTAATGAAATACGTTGTAGTTTGTGGAGACGGAATGCCAGATTATCCTCTAGAAAATAAAGAGGGCAAGACAGTTCTTGAACTTTGTGATATACCAAATATGGACATGATTGCAAGAGAAGGCGCAATGGGCGAGCTATTAACAGTTCCGAATGGATTTGAGGCTGGCTCTGATGTTGCAAATCTTTCACTTTTAGGTTATAATCCTAAACATTATTACACCGGCAGAGGACCTCTTGAAGCATATAGCATAGGCGTTGATCTAGACGAAAATGATATAGCTTTTAGGTGTAATTTAATAACTGAAGAAAATGGGATTTTAAAGGATTATTCTTCAGGCCACATAACAACACCAGAATCAAAAGAACTTATTAATAGAGTTTCCCAATCTTTTGAAGTTGGTAAATTTTACCCTGGTATTAGTTATAGACATTTATTTATTTGCAAAGGAGAAGACGATTATGTCTCCACTCCCCCTCACAACATAGTTGGTCAAAAAGTATCCGATTATCTCCTCAAAGGCCAAAATGCAGATATATTAAATAAAATGATGCTTGATTCAAAAAATATACTAACAAACCATCCTATAAATCTAAAAAGAGTTTCAGAAGGAAAAAATCCTGGGAATATGATATGGATCTGGGGACAAGGAAAGAAAGTTCACATGGAGCCCTTTTCTGAAAAATTTGGACTAAAAGGTGGAGTAATATCTGCCGTTGACCTCATAAAAGGAATAGGATATGGGGCAAAAATGAAGGTCATCAATGTTCCAGGCGCAACAGGTTTTATAGATACAAACTATGAAGGCAAAGCAGATTATGCTATAAAAGCTTTAGAAGATATAGATTTAATCTATATCCATGTCGAAGCTCCAGACGAAGCGGGACATTTTGGAGATCTCGAAATGAAGATTAAAGCAATAGAAGACCTAGATAAAAGAGTTGTAGGAAGACTTCTAAATAAACTCCAAGAGAAAGGATTTGAATACAATATAAGCATAGTTGCTGACCATCCTACACCTATAAACCTAAAAACTCATGTTCCAGATCCAGTACCTTTTGCAGTGTATAAGGAGAACATTCAAAAAGACAAATCATCCAATTATAGCGAAAAAGAAGCAAAGATAGGAAGATTGGGATTGAGAGAGGGAAGTGAATTTATAAATCTTTTAAAGAGCCAATAATATTATTTTTTTCCTTCTCTGACCTTTTTATCATCTTCTTTTTTAATCGCAGCCCTAACCATCTGGATAACAGAACTGTTTATTTGGTACTTTCCCTTTTCACTGGTCAATATCCCCATAGCCACAAGTTCTTCAAGTTTGGCGTATTGCTTTGTTACTGGTTCGTGAGTGTCTTTTGCAAGTTGAATATATGTAACAGGGCCTCCACCGTACTTTTCAATTATTATCCTGACATCTTCCCTTAGATCTGAGGGGACTCTTCTAATATACTCTTCAATTGAGGTAGGTCCAGTTAAAACCTTTGCAATATACCTATCATCTATAAACTCTACAAAACTTTCCCTTGTAGCTGTAAACAAAGTAGTATGAAGTATCTTTAGTAGTTCTCTAGGATTTCCCTTTGCCATACTATTTGCAAGCATTATGGCACTATCTTCAAATGGGTAGAGTGGATTCATCATGGATTTTTTTCTGTTATATTCGAGTCTTTTCTGAACAAGTTTTATTGCCCTTTCGTCAGTAAGTGATTCTGAGAACATCTCACTATGAAGTCTTGCTATAAAAGCCGGATTTATTTCTCTTATCTTCTCGTAAGCATTGTTTGTACATCCCATGATAAAAACACAAGATTCCGGCATATTGCTTATAAACTCTCTCAAAAATTCAAAGAAAAGAATAAGATCAGTGTTAGAAGCTGTTAGGATATTTTCCATTTCATCTATTATTAGCGCAGATCTCTTATATTCTCCTAAATATTCTATCATCTGATTTCCAATATCTTGGGAATTGTAATTTAATCGGGTAAGTTCATAGTTTTCCACTGGAGCCTGTATTTTCTCTCTCGTAAAAAATCTCTTTATTTTTTGGAAAAAAGATATCTTTTCTTCTGGATATGATTGCCCATAATAATCTTCCTCTCCATATTCGTATTCCTGTGGATATGTAGTTTGATAAGTTTCCCCTAGGTCTTCTTCCTCTTCAGGGAAATAAGAAAAGATATCTAAAGTCGTTTTTATAATATCATTTGAGTCAATCTTTTGATAGATTGACATACCTCCTGATTCTTGTATGAGTTTATGAACACCTTTTAATCTCTGAGTTTTCCCTGAGCCCAAAGGCCCAACAACTGAAAATGCTATGCCTGAATTTTCACCAATAACATCAGACAGTATATCTGCAATACGAGAATCTATCTCTTGAGAAACATGAATCTTTTCTATATCTTTTATAGCTTCAGATGATAAATCAGTAAATGGATTTTTTTCTAGCCCGAATCTTTCATATGAAGAAGAAACATCAATTTTAAACATAATTATCACATATTTTATTAAAGATTATCATCTTTAGGCATAAGTTTGGTTTATATTAAAAAATAATAATGTAAAAAACTATTTAAAGATTTCGGTAATCGTCTTTATTTTATACTTTCAAAAAACATGTTATATATTACAGAAAAAGTTATAAGCAATTTTATATACCTGTTATTAATGGCTTCTCTAGAAACTATCTTATCCGAATATTGGATGATTATATTTTTAACATTGATTGTATTACTGATATCGTTGATTCTTATAATTAGATTTGTTTCCAAGAAAAATAAAGAGCCTAAATTTCCTAGAATAAAGGCCCAAGACAAAACATCAATCTTCGTTAATCAGAAAGATCCTGAAGAGGAACCTAAAATTGAACTGCCTAAACCAGAAGTTATTGAAACTCCGGAAAAACCTGTTTTGGAATCAATAGCTGAAACACAAAAACATACTGAAAAAAAAATAAATACTTGGGCAGACTTTATAATTGAACTTGACGACATGTCAAAAGTTTTGGCTGAAGCTAAAGCACACGAATACTTTAAAATGAGTCAGAAGTATAGGGATTTAACAAGATTTTATTTTGACAATATCCAAAATCCAAACATAGAAAAAGCAGATATGGACAAAGCTTGGAAAAAATTAGAAGACTGCTACGGCAAAATCCAAAAACTTTTAGAAAATATTTAGGTGTTTAAATGAATAAAAAATTATTGGCAATTTTTTTGCTTGGTATCATATTTACAGGTTTTTTACCAGCCATATCATCAGAAGAAGAGGGCAAATCTATTACTATAAAGGTACCTGCAGTTTCGAGAGCTGAATCTGGATTAGAAGGACTTGTTTTTGATGCAACAGTTCTTGTAAAACCTGGAACTGGAAGGGTATTTGTTGATACCTGGCCACTCTCTGAACTTGATACTCAAGCCTCGGCTAGATTTGCTTCAGTTGTCGCTACCGATATATTAAAGAAACCTCATTCAAGTTATGATTATTTTTATACAATTAGGGCTGATTCTCCCATTATTGGTGGCCCTTCTGCAGGGGCGGCACTTACTATAGCAACAATAGCTTCAATAAAAAAGTTCGATGTTGACCCAAACGTTATGATGACAGGGATGGTCAATCCAGATGGTACAGTGGGACCAGTTGGAGGGATAATGGAAAAAATAATGGGTGCAAACGAACATGGTACAAAGATATTTTTAATACCAAGTGGGCAATCAGTTGTACAAGTAATAGATGAGGGAACAATTGATACAGTAAATGTAATCGAACTCGCAAAAACTCGTTGGGGTATAAAAGTAGTTGAAGTTGACGATGTCTCAGAAGCCCTATGGTATTTCACAGGCTATAGAATAAAAGAAGATACCCCTCCTTCGAGAGTAAGTGTTAACACTAATTTCATGAAAGACAAAGCACTTTCAGACTTTATAGATGTAGAAAGACTATCTAAATCAACATCTCAGAAACTAGAATCTGCAAGCATCGGTTACAGAGAATATCTTACTTTAATTGACTTTCTCAATAGAGCAGATTCAAATATCGATTTAGCTAAAAATAATCTTTCAGAAAGAAGATATTATAGTGCTATGAGCAATATATTCAACGCCAGAATACAGTTAAATTACATTAATGATTCTATAGACTTTCTAGTAAATAGAGATCCTACAAATGTTAAAAATAGAATAGAAGCAGCCCAAAAAGAACTTGATGAAGCAAATCAGCTAATTTTAGAGGAATCTGCAAATATTAGAGGTATAACTTCATTTGAATGTCTTGCTGCATCTGAAAAAAGAGCTATAGATGCTGAAAATTTAATTTCAGACGCATGGAGAGAATATTACAATCAAAGATATTCTGATTCTATTTATTATGCAAATTTTGCTCTTGAAAGGGCTAAAACAGCAAAGTTATGGCTGGATATTAGCAAAGAGAATTCTAGAGGAGAAATAATCATAGATGAATCGCAAATAAAATTCAATGCAAATCAAAGAATTGAAGATGCACGATTGAGTCTTGTTTATGCAAGAACTTTGGTGGGTAACAACCCACTATTACAACAAAGTTCAGATTTACTTAGAACTGCAGAAAAAAGTTATAAAGATGGAAAATATGCCGCAGCCATTTTTGATGCAATAGAGAGTAAAGTTAGATCCAGCGTTTCAATAGAGCTGTGGGCTTCAGGAGAAGATGTTATAAAACAAAGACTGGAAAGGGCCAAAGAGCAAGCAGGAGGAGCGATTTATCTTGCAAGAAGGGAAGGCGGCGGAGCTCCACTAATGGCTGAAAGTTACTTTGAGTACGCTTCCACTTTTGAAGAATCCGACAGGATTGCTTCAATAATTTTTTACAAATATTCAAAAGGTGTAGCCTTTGCACTTAGATTCTTAGACCCTCTAGATCAAACAACACCTAAACAAGAAGTAGAAATAGAAAAGTCGCCAGTTCTAATCACAACTGCTTCTCAAAATAACGTTGGATATTTCATTGGAGGGCTTTTATTAGGCTTAATTTTAGGGGGAATAGCCTTTTTTTATAAAAAAAGAGAAATTTATAAATAAAAAATATTAAATTTCTCCTCTATCTTTTGTTCTTATACATCCTTCTAGAGTTACGCCGCCACCAATTTTAATTGATCCTCTGTATTCTATGCCTTCGCTGATATTTGTGCCATCCATAAGGGTAACTGAACCGCCTGATAGAATTCTACTAACACTACAATTGTGGCCTATTAATACATTTCCTTTAGCTTTAATGGTCTTGGCATCGCTGTTAGCTCCCACTGTAATTTCTCCTTCCGATACGACATCTTTCATCATTTTGCTGTTTTCTCCGATAGTAACATTTCCATTTGCTTCAAGTTTAGTCTTAACAACTGCTTCAGAGCCTAAAAATACGTCCCCCCCTGAAATAAATTCGCCACCAATTCTTACCCTGTCTCCACATTTAACATCTCCTGTAGTTTTGAGCGAATCGGGTATAACACTACCATTTGAAATAAAAGCATTTCCCGCAAAGATTTCCTCTCTTATTTCAGCTTCCTCTCCCATGATAAGCGTTCCATCGCATTTTACAGAACCGTGAATCGTTGTTCTATCTCCAAGGGTAACATTTTTCCCAGCTATGATATCTCCTTTAATCAAAGCATCATTTTCAATTTTTACGTTTTCTCTAGTTTTTAATCCACCCTTTACAATAATACCTTCACTTATGTCAATGTCTTTGTCAAAAGCATCTAAGACTATTACTTTGCCTCTTTCTGCTTCTTCCATCTGTCTGTTTAGTTCTTCATTAATCGCTTTAACTCTTTCAAGTTCTCTCTGAACATCTTCAATAAGCTCTTCTTTCTGTCTTAATACAATTATCTCTTTTGATCTTTCGTTATTTAATTCTTCTTTGTACTTGTCTCTTTCTTCACTAATTTCCTTTATTACATCATGGGTTCTTTCTTCAACTTCTCTGTATTTGTCTTCAGCTTCTTTTAACTTCTCAGTGAACTCTTGATTTTCTCTAGTAATTTTTTCAAACTTTTCCTTTATAATTTCTATGTTTTCATACTCTTCTTCATAAACCTTAAGTTGCATCTTAAGAGCTCTGTTTTCCTTTTCAAGTTCCTCTAGATTTTGCGTGAGCATATTCAATTTTTCATCTTTTTCTTTATTACCGCCAAAAAGGCCCATTTAAATTCCTCCTAATATAATAAAATTCTAGTATTGACTATATATATCTTTTTATTTAAATCTATTTCTCATATAACTCTAATAAAATGCCGTGTGTGCTTTTTGGATGAACAAAGGCCATCTTTGACTTTCCAGCACCAATTCGTGGCTTTTCATCAATTAGTTTTATCTCTTTATTCTTCATCAAATCTATAGATTTTTCTATATCATCAACTAAAATTGCAATGTGATGTATACCCTCTCCTCTTTTTTCTATAAACTTTCCAACTGGACCATCAGGCGATGTGGGCTCTAAAAGTTCTAAATGAACGCCTCCAATATCAAGAAATCCAACTTTAACCTTTTGCTCAGAAACTTCCTCTATACCTCTAACCTCTAACCCTAAAACACCTTCATAAAAACTCAAAGACTCTTCTAAATTATTTACAGCTATACCAATATGGTCTATTTTTTTTATCACTAGAACACCTCATACAACTTCCTTAATTTTGGCATTAATTCTTCTATAACCATGTAAGGATCTTTTTCTCTATTTGCAATCTTTTCTGCAAGTTCTTCTAATTCGTCCTCTGATACGAAACTATACAGATTTTTCATAAATAAGTTTTGAATTATATTTAACAATTCATTTTTTCCTCTAAATACTCTTTTTTTCCCATAAATACCCGATTCAATTAAGTAAGTATAATGATTGTTTATTGCTTTGTAGAGATCATCAGCACCATTTTCTTTATTTCCATAAGTTTTTATTATTGGAGGAATCCAAACTTCATTTTTTTCTGAAAGTTCTAACATCATTCTGATCTCACTTATACATTTCTCAACTCCGTCTGTTTCTGCTTTATTAACTGAAAATATATCCCCTATCTCCATAATTCCTGCTTTTATTGTCTGTACATCATCTCCCATACCTGGAACTGAAACCAAAACAACGGTATCCGCTACTTTAATAATATCAACTTCAATCTGGCCTGTACCTACAGTTTCAATAATTATAACATCTTTTCCAAAAGCATCAAACAACTTGATCACATTCGCAGTAGCTTCAGACAGTCCTCCAAGACTCCCTCTAGTTGACATACTTCTGATGAATACTTTTTCATCTGTGTAATGTCTTTGCATTCTTATCCTATCACCGAGTAATGCGCCTCCTGTAAATGGGCTAGTAGGGTCAATAGTAACAACACCTACTTTTTTCCCCTCATTTCTATAGTTGAATATTAGTTTATCAACTATACTGCTTTTTCCAGATCCTGGAGGTCCAGTTATGCCTATTATATAGGCATTGCCTGTTAAATTATGTATCTTAGGCACAATAACTGCAGAAGAAGAGGGATCGTTTTCAATTAAAGTAATGAGTTTTCCAAGTGCCCTTCTATTTCCTGAAATCATTTTTTGTACTAGTTCTTCAACTGGATACATTTTAGGCACTCTTTATATTTTATGAATCATTTCTTTTACATCAGTGATTATTTTTTCAGTGCTTGTTCCAGGCCTAAATATTTTTTTAACTCCAAGGCTTTTAAGATAGGTTATATCCTCTTCAGGAATAATTCCTCCTCCAAACACAAGAATATCCTCCGCATCTTCTTTTTTTAAGAGATCTATTATTTTTTGAAAAAGGTAATTATGGGCTCCCGATAAGATACTAAGTCCTATTGCATCTACATCTTCTTGTAAAGCAGTTTCTACAATACTTTCTGGCGTCTGTCTGAGGCCTGTATAAATAACTTCCATTCCAGCATCTCTTAAGGCCCTAGCAACGACTTTAGCGCCTCTATCATGGCCATCAAGCCCTGGCTTTGCTATCAATATCCTTAATTTTTTCTCTGGCAATAAAAACCCTCGATTCTTAAAATAAAATATAATCTTAAAATAGTTTTCGGTTAATTACTAATTTTTATAAAATTAATCAAATTAACTATATTTAGTCTTCTTCGTAATCTTCTTCAGGAATGAAGAGAGGCTTTTCATCTTCTTTTTCTTCAACGGGAAAGTTTATTTGCGGTTCTATTATTTTTATCTCCTCCATATAAAAGTTGTAGCGGTATGTAATACAGGCTTAGATTAATAGGTATATATAAGATTAATCTCTAAGTTAGAATCATCGGAGAAAAAAGCTTATATAATTTTGATAGAATTTAGTAACATGAAAACACTTGTTGTTTATTACTCTAGATCTGGAACTACTAAAAAGATAGCAGATGAAATTTGTGATAAAATGAACTGCGATATTGAAGAGATAATAGATAATAAAAATAGAAAAGGATTGTTCGGATGGCTTATTGCTGCATTTGATGCTCGATCAAAAAAACTAACTGTGATTGAAAATATCAAAAATGATCCTTCAAAATATGATTTAGTAATTATGGGGACGCCTATATGGGCAGGGTTAATGGCACCTGCCTTAAGGACATATATCAATCAAAATAAAAATCAATTCAAAAAAGTTGCTTTCTTCTGTACACACGGCGGTTCTGGAGAATTAAAAACTTTTAAAGATATTGAGGATTCCACAGGAATAAAACCAATTTCAAAGTTGGGCATAAGTGCAAAAGATCTTCAAACTGGTTATGAAGATAAATTAAAGGAGTTTATCTTAGAAATAAATAAAATTTAATTTTTTAATATTAAATAATTGATAGTTAGCTCTGAAATGTCTGCAGAGTATTCACCCATTCTCCTAATACTTTCAACCATATATAAAACTGGAACAGCTTGGATACCTAAATTTAATGCTTTGTTATTAATCTCTTCACATTTTTCGATTAGCTTTTCGACAATATCGATATTTTCATTGGCCTTTTTAATATCCTTTTTAAAATGTGCTTCAAAACTCTTAGAAAAAATATCAAGAGACATATTGCTTGTAGATTCTATTTCTTGAATCATATCTGGACTTAAAGTGTCTATCGCCTTCAGAACATTTTCACTAAGAATAAGTGCGTGATCTCCAACTCTTTCTAGAATCCTACTTATTAAAAAATAATAACTTGCTTCTTCTTGGCCCAATCCTATTTTTTTTGAAAGCACTATGTCTGTTAAGATAACATTATATTGATGAGAGGCAAGCCAATAGAGTCTATCCACTTCAAAATCCCTTGAAATAACATTTTTTGCCAACTCTTTGTTATTATTTTTTAGTGATTTAATTGAATCTTTGTGCATACTTTCAACAAGAAAATACATTCTTTTGATAGTTTTTTCAAAAGACATTTCCATTGGACTAAGTAAATCCTTTATTACAAAATGATTCTGTTCTTCATCAACAATCTCAGGACCTATTGCAATCTGTGTAAACATTCTTATAGATTCTCTAATATGGGGGGGCATTTTTCCATTGGATTTTATAATAATATCTGAATATCCCATTATGTAAGCGCCTACAAGTAGTCTGAAAAGGTATGTTTTATCAGTTTCAGAGTCAACAATATACTCCTTCTGCTTTCTTTTTTTTTCAGTTTTTTTATCAGGAGTTACTAGTAGAGTTCCATCTCTTTGAACAATAAGGCCAAGTGAATCATTTTTCTTTATGTTTAACGACTTAATCCATTCTTTTGGCAATGTGACAACATAAGAAGACCCACCAGTTATTTGAACTTTTCTTATTTCCATAATACCATTTATTTTATTTCTATTAATTATATAAGTATTTCTGTATTCTATTGTTAAATATATAGAGCTATAGAGAAATCATTTTTATATGTATTCTTATATATTATAAGTCGAGTAATATTATAAGTGGTTTTAATTTATTCAATTTGGTGATATACCATGAATAAAAAAACAATGAAAATATTTGGTTTACTGATGATCTTTATTGTTTTCGGTATGGTTTTTGCTGGCTGTGTTTCTCAAGCTCCAGATCCAAATAGAAGAACCATAACTATAACAGGCTCTACAACAGTTCTGCCCGTAACTCAATTAACGGCAGAGTCATATCTTGATAAGAATCCTAATGACGACATCCAAATTACAAGCGGGGGATCAAGCGTAGGCGTTATAGCAGCAGCTGAAAGAACAGCAGATATAGGTCAATCCTCAAGAGATATCACTCAAGCAGAGATTGAAAGGTACCCTGATCTTAATATAATAATAATTGCCCTAGATGGGCTAGCACTAATTGTACATCCTTCGAATACTGGCGTTTCAAATTTAACAATAGATCAGGTTAAGGATATATTCAGTGGGGAAATAACTAACTGGTCACAAGTTGGAGGAGATGATAGACCAATAGTTGTAGCTATAAGGGATGCAGCTTCAGGTACAAGAGCTTTCTTTTCAGATTTTGTAATGAAAGGTGAAGACTATGCACGTGGAAGTCTAGAAAGAAACTCTAACGGGGCCGTAAGGCAAACTGTCGCTCAGACACCTGGGGCAATTGGTTACGTCGGACTAGGATTTCTAGACGCCGAAGTCAAAGCAATTAACATCATTAATAATGACGTTCCAGTACAACCAACAGTCGCCAACACTGTTAAAGGAGATTATCCTCTAGCAAGACCTTTAATCTTTCTTACAAAAGGTGAGCCACAAGGACTTGTGAAAGACTACATAGATTTCGTACTAAGTGAAGAAGGTCAAACAATAGTTACAAAAGCTGGATTTGTTCCTATAAGGTAAATTTTTTAAATAAAATTTATTTTTATCTTACAATCAAGAGGTTTTCAAGTGCCAAAGAGAAACAGTTCTCGTATCAAAAATAAGGAACTCCATGATAGTATTCTTGTAAAAAAAAATAGCATTTCCGAATTCATAATTGAAAAATTACTTTTTATCGCAGCTGTTTCTTCTGTAGTTATAATATTTTTTATAATTTTCTTTTTATTAAGAGAAGGATTTAGGGCATTTGAACTTTTAGGGATTTTTAACTTTGTTTTTGGGCCAGAATGGGTACCCGTTGGGACCCCTGAGAGATTTGGAGCATTTCCATTGATAGTTGGAACTCTTTTAGTTACTGTGGGGGCAATGATATTTTCTATACCCTTAGGTATAGCCGGGGCCATATTTATCTCTGAAATTGCACCTTTTAAACTCAAATCAATCCTGAAACCTACGTTTGAGCTACTTGCAGGAATTCCTTCAGTTGTTTATGGATTTTTTGGTCTTGTAATTTTAACAGACTGGCTGAGAGTTACTTTTAATCAACCTTCTGGAGATTCATGGCTTGCAGGCTCAATTATTTTAGGAATAATGGCACTTCCAACAATAATCAGTGTATCAGAAGATGCAATTGCCTCAGTTCCCAAAGAGTTTAAAGAAGCTTCTTACGGTATAGGAGCAACTAAATGGCAAACTATTAGCAAGGTAGTTGTTCCTGCCGCAATATCTGGAATTACAGCATCAATAATTCTTGGGATGGGGAGGGCAATTGGAGAAACAATGGCAGTTTTAATGGTTACTGGAAACGCTCCCATAATACCAAGTCCAATCACCAACGTTTTCTCACCAATTAGAACTATTACTGGTACTTTAGGAATTGAAATGGCCGAAACACCAGTGGGCAGTATACACTATAGCTCTTTGTTTGGATTGGCAGTTATATTGTTCGCTATGGTTTTAATAATAAATATTGTTGCTGGCAGAGCAATGACTAAAATCAAAGAAATTCACCATCCATCTTCAAGAAAAAAAAGATTTTCTTTCAAAATATCTGAATCTCAAAATAGAGTAATAAAATATGCTATTTTGATAGCTTTTTTATTAGGACTAGCTTTCGAAATGTATATTTGGTTTAATTTAACTTATTCTATAGCAATGTTAGGCATGATTATATTAACTTATATAATCCTAAAAAAACTCTCTGCTAATTATACTCAAAAAATAGCATTTACAATAATCACACTTTCTGCAGCTTTAATTATTTTTATATTAGCAATAATTCTTTTTGATATTACTTCTAAGGGACTTCCAACTCTAAGTTGGTCATTCTTAACTCAATATCCTTCTGACATAGGTAGGGCAGGAGGTATTTTTCCTGCAATAGTTGGGACCCTATATTTGGTGGCAGGAGCAATAGCATTTGCATTACCCTTGGGGGTCCTAGGGAGTATTTATTTGACTGAATATGCAAAAGAAGGCAAAACTACGAAAATAATACGCGCAGCTGTTGATAATTTAAATGGTACACCTTCTATCGTCTTTGGATTATTTGGATTTGCATTTCTCGTATTGTATTTAAACATAGGCATATCTCTTATTGCAGGCCAATTAACTTTAGGATTCATGATTTTGCCAACAATTATTCGTACTACCGAAGAAGCCCTTAGAAGCGTACCCAGATCTCTAAGAGAGGGTAGTTTAGCAATAGGAGCGACTAAATGGCGCACTATACAAAAAATAGTATTGCCACCCGCTCTACCTGGGATAATAACTGGAACAGTTCTTAGCATTGGGAGGGCTGTAGGGGAAACAGCGCCTATATTATTTACAGCAGCAGTTTTTTCAAAAAGAAGTATAACTCCTTCCCTTTTTGAACCCGTTATGGCTCTTCCGTATCACCTATATGTATTGACTACAAATGTTCCAGGTTCGAGGGAAGCATCTTATGGAACAGCATTAGTTCTTTTAATTATGGTAATTATATTATATGCAATTGCTACTTTAGTTAGATTAAAATATTGGAAAACAGCAAGAATGGGAAGCGGTTCACTATGAAGAAGAAAAAATATGCTTTAGAATGTAAAAACTTAAATCTATGGTATGGAGAGAACCAAGCTCTTTATGATATTTCTATGAAAGTAATAAAAAATAAAGTAACAGCTCTTATTGGACCATCAGGTTGTGGGAAATCAACCTTAATACGCTGCTTTAATAGAATGAATGATACTATCGACGAATGTAAAGTTGATGCAGAATTAATCTTTAATAATGAGAATATATATAGCTCTAATGCCGATGTTGTAAAAATAAGAAGAAAAATTGGAATGGTTTTCCAAAAACCAAATCCTTTTCCAAAATCAATCTATGAAAACATAGCATATGGGCCAAGAACACACGGTGAAAGAAAAAAAGAAAAACTGGATAAAATTGTAAAAAAAAGCCTTGAAGCAGCAGCCCTTTGGGACGAAGTAAAGGACAGATTGCAAAAATCTGCAATGGGACTTTCTGGAGGGCAGCAACAAAGACTATGTATTGCAAGGGCATTGGCCGTAGAACCAGATATGATACTGATGGACGAGCCTTGTTCTGCACTTGATCCAATAGCAACAACTAAGATCGAAGATTTAATTGATGAGTTAAAGAAAGACTATACTGTTGTAATAGTAACACATAATATGCAACAGGCTGCGAGAATAAGTGATTATACAGGTTTTATGTATTTGGGAAAACTTATAGAATTTGGAGAAACCCGAAAGATATTTGAGAATCCCGATGAAGAATTAACAGAGAAGTATATAATGGGTAGATTTGGATAGGTTGAGATAAATGACACAAAGATTTGTTCAAGAATTAAAAAAGCTTAAATCTGATGTATTGGATATGGCTAATCTTTCTAAAGAAATGCTAAACGAATCAATAGAAGCCCTTAAAACTCAAGATGTTTCTGTTGCTGAAAAAGTAATTAGCCAAAGGAAAGATATTAGGGTGTACGACAATCAAATTGAAGACGACGCAAAAAGATTAATAGCACTTTATCAACCGGTTGCAAAAGATTTACGCACTATAATAACAATTTTGAAGATGAATACGTATCTAACAAGAATAGGAATATACTCAAAAGATATATCTAGAGATATTAAGGCAATTCCAAAAGATAATGGATTTCCTAGATTGAAAAGTATATGTTTAATGGGAGATCTTGTTTTAGATATGTTAGACGATGTAATCAAAGCCTATGAAACAGAGGATTTGTCTCTTATTGAAGATATGGGAAAAAGAGATGATACAGTAGATGATCTTTTTTTTACAATACTAAGAGAGTGTATATCTTACATGATTGAAAATCCTAACTCAATAGGATTTTATACTCACTACATGCTTATGGCAAGATATCTTGAAAGATGTGGCGACCATGTTTGTAAAATTTCAGAAAAGCTAAACTATATGATAACCGGTGAAAGAATAATTATTAAGTAATATAAACGAAAATCTTATAAGATATATACCTAAAGATGCAAATATTGGGGTCGTAGGGTAGCTTGGCCCATCCTTCGAGCTTTGGGAGCTTGGGACCTGAGTTCAAATCTCAGCGACCCCACCACTTTAGGAGCGGCAGATATAATACATACTAATACTTAATCTTAAAATTAGATATTTTTTTAAAGCGTTGTTCCACCGAAACTCTTAAATATAAAACATTAGAATAAAAAAATAGAGAATAATAGACATATGTAAAGATTTTTATTATGTAGGTGTTTAAATGTTTGACAAACTTGTTAACTATGCCGAGACGAATAATCAAATTGATCCTAATCTTTATACGAGATTTGATGTTAAAAGAGGATTGAGAAATGATGATGGGAGCGGTGTCTTAGTTGGATTAACCAAGATCTCCGACGTAACTGGATATGAAAAAAAAGAGGGGGTATTCACGCCTCTTCCAGGTAGACTTGCATACAGGGGAATTAAAATTGAAGATATAGTCGATGCAATTTCGAAAGAAAATAGACATGGATTTGAAGAAATTATTTTTCTCCTACTTTTTGGAAAGTTACCTACGCGAGATGAGTTAGAGTATTTCAATGAATTGCTTGTTAACAATAGAGACTTAGCAGGTAATTTTACTAACGATGTAATACTTCATTTTCCAAGTAACGACATAATGAATAAACTTGCAAGAAGTGTTTTGGTTCTCTATGCATTGGATAAAAAAGCAGACGATACAAGAATTGAAAATGTACTGAGACAAAGCGTTGGATTGATTGCTA
The DNA here is from genome assembly GCA_003558335.1 of Candidatus Methanofastidiosia archaeon. Lineage (GTDB taxonomy): Archaea > Methanobacteriota_B > Thermococci > Methanofastidiosales > Methanofastidiosaceae > Methanofastidiosum. Next base: position 21,765 of record PWMA01000144.1, read on the forward strand.
AGTTTCCCGCAATAGTTGCTTATGCTTATCATGCCAGAAGACATTATTTTAAAGATAAAGATCTTATCCTTAGGCATCAAAATCCAGACTACTCAGCGGCAGAAAATTTTCTTTATATGTTAAGAGAAGATGGTAATTTTACTAAATTAGAAGCCGATACTCTTGATATCCTTTTGATCTTACATGCAGAGCATGGAGGAGGTAACAACTCTTCATTTACAGTTCATGTAGTAACTTCTTCGGGAACTGATACTTATTCTGCAATTTCTGCAGCCATAGGATCCTTAAAAGGCCCTTTGCACGGAGGGGCAAATAAAAGTGTCATTTCAATGATGAAGGACATTAAAAATAATGTCCGTGATTGGGAAAACGAAGAAGAGGTAAAAGATTACCTAAAAAAGATACTTGAAAGAAAGGCTTTTGATGGAAAAGGTGTTCTTTATGGGCTTGGACACGCTGTTTACACGCAATCAGATCCAAGAACTGTAATTCTTAAGAAAAAAGCGAAAGAACTTGCAAAGGATAAAAAAAAGATGGACGAATTCAAACTTTATGAAACTATAGAACATTTGGGCCCTGAAGTTTTCCAAGAAGTAAAAAAATCAAATAAGACAATAACTGCAAACGTTGATTTTTACTCTGGATTTGTTTACAAATGCCTTGACATCCCTAAAGAGCTTTATACTCCATTATTTGCCATGGGCAGAATATCTGGATGGTGCTCTCATAGGATTGAAGAGTTGACGTCAGGCAGGAAAATTATTAGGCCTGCATATGCCCATGTTGGTACATTCCTAGAATATACAGAAATAGATAAGAGGATTTAAATCCTCAATATATTTTTTAGTAATATTCTAGTTATTTTTAAAGATGGAATCTTACACACTTTATTTCAGTCATCTCTTCAACTGCATATTTAGGTCCTTCTCTGCCATAACCTGAACCTTTAACTCCACCATAAGGCATCAAATCAACTCTGTATGTTGGAACATCGTTTATCATGACTCCTCCTACATCAAGATTATCAATGGCATAGTATGCATTTTTTAAATCTTGAGTAAATACGCCCGCTTGAAGTCCATATATAGAATTATTTAATTTACTTACAGCTTCTTTAAAATCTTTAAACGGTATTAGTGCAATAGTTGGACCAAATGTTTCTTCCTTTACTATTTTCATTTCTTCATTCACATTTTCTATAACAGCTGGCTTTAAGATTAGACCTTCTCTTTCCCCACCACAGAGAATATTTGCACCTTCAGATTTAGCTTCATCTAACCATGATTTGAGTCTTGCTATTTCTTTTTCGTCAATCATTGGTCCAATATCGGTAGCTGATTCAAGAGGATCACCAATAACAAGATTATTTGCAACATCAACAAGCTTTCTCTTAAATTCTTCATAGATACTTTCATGCACGTAAGCTCTTTGACAATGAATACAAACTTGCCCAGAATAACCAAAAGCGCCCACTTTTACAGCGGAAACTGCCTTATCAATATCGGTATCTTCATCGATTATTACTCCAGAATTAGATCCCAGTTCCATTGAAAGCTTTTTTAAACCGGCATTAGTTGCAATTTTTTCTCCTATAATTTTGCTTCCTGTAAATGTAATTTTTCTAATCAATTTATTCTTAACAAGATAAGTTTCTGTATATTCGGCAGAACAAATAACTATATTCAAGGCTTCCTTCGGCAAACCTGCTTCCAGCATAATTTCTCCCAAAATTAGTGAAGTCAAAGGAGTTTTTGATGCAGGTTTGTGTATTACACTATTTCCTGCTGCTATTGCAGGACCTATTTTATGGCATACAAGGTTTAAAGGAAAATTAAATGGAGTAATAGATAATACAATTCCCACTGGAACTCTTATATAAAAGCAATATTTGTCAGAGCTTGTAGGTGCAGCATCAAAAGGTATTACTTCTCCTCCAAGCCTTTTTGCTTCCTCTGCAGATAACACTATAGTTTCATGAGCTCTTGATACTTCGCCTCTAGCAAAAGAAATAGGTTTCCCACTTTCTAATGCTATTGTCTTGGCAATCTCATCTTTTCTTTTTAGCATTAATTCTGCTGTTTTTGAAAGAATTTCATATCTTTTATAGCGACTAAGTTCTTTCATAGTCTTGCTGCCTCTGACTGCCGATTCAACTGCTTCCTTCAGGTGCTCTGAAGATTCTTTAGATACTTTATCTATTGGTGTTCCTGTATAGGGATTTATTATATCTATGTAATTTTTAGTATCAATCCATTTTCCGCCAACTAAAATTTTTTTCATGGGACTCAATTTTATTATATTTTTTTCTATTTTAAAGGTTTATGTGGTTTTCTAATAATGATAATCAATATTAGTTTCATTATCTATTAACATTATTGACCGAAAGATTTATATATTAGTTAATACAATAATTAGTTAGTGATAGTTGTCGGCATCAACTGTCACATATCAACAACGCAAAAAATGTCTCTTGCTGTGGAAATGCATGCGATTTTACTCGGCAAAGGCATAAGGAGCTCCTAAAGGATCCCCTCCTTTTTTCCTGAAAATGGACCCTCGGAGGGGATTCCCAACATTTCTATTTTATAATATTACTCTTTCATAATCCATTTTACCTATGCCTATTTTTTCTCCTTCAATAGTTTGTATTTCTGGATCAGGCCTCCCATCTATCATAAAAGTACTTTTATTGACATCATCTAAAAAAGCTTTATCAGCTGCAACTATGTCATCTGATAGATATATTCCTGTATTCTTTCCAATAGTTCTTCCAGGAAACGGCATACAATCACAATACTCTACAATATTTGCGCCCCAATTAATTGATCTCACATTTTCCTTTCCCAGCACTTTATAAATACCTTCAACTGCCAATGGAAGAACTTGTGCAATTTTTTCAAGCTCTTCTAGTTTTATAGCACCTCTTGAACAAGCTTCCATACAAGCTGGGCAATGCATACAATCTTCTCTTTTTTCAAGAGAAAGATTTCTTTTACCATTTTCCATTAGAGGTATTTCTCTATCACAAACATCTTTACAGGCATCACACCCATCACAAAGAGCATCATTATAACAAAATTTGACAACTTTGTGCATGTCCAGTTTTGATTTTTTAGTGACGCATCCCATAGCAACGTTTTTTATTGAGCCACCAAATCCTGTTAATCCATGTCCTTTACAATGACTAAACACAATCATCTTATCCACCTCTCTAAAAAGATTTGGAACAAATAATTCATTTAAAGGACTTCTAACTTTAACTGAAAATCCCTTATCATCTCCTAATCCATCTGCAACAATAAAAGGTGCACCGATATTTGCAAAAGAAAAACCGTGATAAAAGGCATTTTTTAACATACCCACCGCAGAAAATCTGTGGCCACAATAATACGTTGTCGTATCTGTAAGGAAAGGCTCACAATCTTTTTCTAGAAGTGCAGATACTAGCCCCTTAATATAAAGTGGATGAACATGAGCAAAATTCTTATACTCGCCTATATGCAGTTTAATCGCAATTCTATCATCTTTTTCTATATTATCTAAAAAGTTACTTTTTCTCAAGATTTTATTAAATTTATCAACCATCTCTAAGTCGTTTCTCCAAGGGGTATAGTATACTTTTGACATATAAGTTTAAACTCCTACCTATTTTTATCATTTATCTCCGCTTTTCAACGATAATTTTATATATTTATATTCGTTATTTAACTATATGTTTGAAGATGCAAAGGAGCAGCTTGCTAAGATGATAGCTGGCGAAGTTGTTCTATCAGATGATCCAGGCCAAACATTAAGAAAATGGCGCGAGATTTTTGGCATATCTCAAACTGACTTAGCCCATCATTTGTCCATTTCCCCTTCTGTTGTAAGTGATTATGAAGGTGGAAGAAGAAAATCTCCTGGAGCTTCAACAATTAGAAAAGTTGTTGAAAGATTAATAGACATTGATATTGAGAGGGGGGGAAAGATAATTCACTCGTTTAGTCATCGATTTGCTAAAGATGTAATAAACGATGTGGTATTAGATCTTAAAGAATTTTCTGTTCCAATATCTCCAAAAAAATTAATTGATGCTGTTCAAGGAAGTATTTTAGTAAATGAAGAATACTTGAGTAAAGAGATTCATGGATATACTGTTATTGATAGTATTAATGCTATACTTAATCTAAACTCTGAAGAATTTCTTAAACTCTATGGAGTCTCTTCAGAAAGAGCTTTAGTATTTACGAAAGTATCTTCTGGAAGATCTCCTATGATTGCAATTAAAGTACAAGGAATAATTCCATCATTAGTTGTGCTACATGGAACAAAAAAAATAGATGAAATTGCAATTCAATTAGCCGAATTACAAAAAATACCTTTGGTCTTGTCCCCCATAGAAAATCTTGAAGATTTATTGCTTGGATTAAGATCATTATAATCTACATTTTATACCTAGCAATTGCAGCGATTCCTCCGAAAGCTTTTAACAGCTGATTACCTTCTTCAGTTTCCGTAGAAATAACTTCCACAGTAGAACTTCCTTCTTCGGCCAAATCTGCTAGCTCTTCCAAAAGATCTACCTTTTCATCTATACTTAAACTTAGATTTGAGCAGCTTTCACACTGGATATTTGAAAGTCGTTGCTCTAATTTGAATATATCTTCATCTGTGCCGGTTTTTTCTATAATGTTTTCGCATGATCCACACTTTATTTTTACTCTGTTTTTGTTTAATCCTTCTGAAAGTAGCAACGTATCCACAGCCCCAGATTCTAAATACCTTCTAACCTCTTTTTCACCATAAACGGCTAGACTATCATCTTTAATCAATTCTTTAAGAAACCCTGTAACAATATCTTTTTCCTTTGTTATATCTAAATTTTCCAAGATTTTCGATCCTTTGTCTACAAGTTCATTTAGTCCAAAAAGCTCTGTGTATGATGTGTCAACTGTACCCAATATTTTTTTCTTAAGTTCGTGGTGCAAATAATCTCCTTCTTGGAATTCATATTTGGTATAACCGCCACCACCAATTAAGATACCTTCAAGATTTGATTCTGCTAAAAAAATTTCATTTGCAGCTTCACCCATAGAATCTTTAAAGTCATCGGCTGCAATTTCTCTTAATCTTGCAAATCTGACTGAAGACTGACCTCCAGCTCTAAATTTTCCAGGCACTCTTGAAACTTTATGCTTAACCAATTCTACATTTTTCCCTCTAAGTAAACCTATACTTGCCTCTCCTCTTTCAATAATTATTAGGCCAAAGACTCTCTTGTCCTCTATCATATCCATTAAAGGATCAAGTATAAATTGCTGATCACATCTATAAATTCTAACTGATATTGGTTCAGGAGGTTCAATTGCAAAGAGTTCTATTTTAGAATTGCCTTCATCTTCTGAGATGTCTCCTGAAAATATGATAAGGCCATTGGGCGGTGTTGTCTTATATAATTTCAAATGTTGCATTACCCTCTCCAAAGCTGAAAGAACATTTTTTCTTGTCCCTTTGGACTTTATGTTTGTTGCAGTACCTTGTTCGTCTTTGATCTGTGCAACTACTTTTGATATTTCGTATCCTGCAGGGATATATACTGTAACAAGTTCAGTATGGCGACCTCTAATTTTTGAAAGGAACTTCAGTTGTTTTTTGAATTCATAGAACTCTTTTTTGTCCATATCAAAAAAATTATGGAAAATATTTAAAAGTGTTCCTGCCTCTTGCATTAATAAAGTGGTCTAATGAAAAAACAAGTTTTCATGGAAATCTACAAAGCTTTGAATACAAGAGATGACGTCCCAGAGGTATCTCGTAAGTATGGTGTAGAAGAAGATGTTTTACTTTCAATACTCTCGCAAAAAACTGTTAGAAACGTCAAAAAAGATTATTATCCTATAATGAATAGAATTCGAGAACTTTCAAGATTGTGGGACAAAGGACTTTCTTTCTATGATATATCTTCTAAACTATCCTTTTCCCCTATTCTAATTGCAACTATGATCCTTAAAGAAAAAGGCCACTCTAAAAAAGATGTGAAAAATTTTCTTCATAATCCAGAATCGATTCAAGATGAAAGAATTAAAAATGAAATATTAAAAGCTATAGAAGTGGACATAGCATATTCTCCTGAGTCTTCAAAGATACAAAGAGAAAATGGTCAAAAAGGAGAAGAAATGTTAAAAAAATATTTAGATGAAAAAGAAATTCAGTTTTTAAGAGAAGAAGATCTAAGAAAGATGGGATCAGGTAAAACTCCCGACTTTCTATTAAAAAAACCTATTAAGATTAGAGGAAGAAAGGTTTTTTGGTTTGAAAGCAAAGCTAGTTTTTGTGATTATATTGAATTTAGGCAAGACTATAATAAACAATTAAAACACTATGTTTCTCTTTTCGGCCCAGGTATAGTAGTTTACTGGAAAGGATTTATTGATGATATTATAACTGACAAAAGAGTGTTAGTGGTTGATACCACATTCTTTGAAAAAAATTTTACCTCTTTTGAATATATAGAGAAGGCTCATACTGGTATCTCATAGACTCAAAATTCATATTTGAGACTCTCCCTGATTCATCTATCTGTATGAATAATATCTCTGGACTTTTTAGCCCTACAGTTGTTTTTAGTTCTTCTATAGCTGTGTCAAGATCTCCCACTCTATCAGCAAATCCGTATGTAACTGCTTGTTGGCCTCTCCAAGTATTTCCATCAGAGTACTCTAAAACTTCTTCAATTGTAAGATCTCTTCCTCTTGAAACGACATAGATAAATCTATTAAAACTTTCGTTAATATTATTTCTAATATTCTCTCTATCTTCATCAGTTAGAGGTCTCCAGGGAGCTCCAAGATCTTTTTCTTCTCCTGTTTTTATTACCTCTATTTTAATACCGTGCTTTTTGAAGTACTCTGTTAAGTCTTCATGAACGTATATTACACCTATGCCTCCTAAAACAGCATCAGGTTTTGCAACTATTTTATCACAGGCAACAGTTAGATAATACCCTCCAGAAGCAGCTATACCTCCTACATATGCCACAACAGGTTTTCTCGTTCTAAGTCGATAAATTTCATCGTAAATTTGAGTAACTGTAGTAACTCCTCCGCCGGGACTGTCGATCCATAAAATAACGCCTCCGATATCCTTATCATCGGCAAGTTTTCTTAACTGAACAGTAATAGGCAATACATTATTTTGATTTAATACTCCAAATAATCTGACTACAGCTATATTACCATCAACTGGTATATTTTGATCTCTTATCCTCTCAATCTCTTCTGTTAATCTTTGTATTTCTTCATTTTCCAGGTGCTCTTGAGACTCATAAGCAGAAAGTTTCGATTGTAAAATATCAGCTTCGCCGCTACTTATAACTTCTCCCTGTCTTGGTAAAAAATCAATTCCGTTTGAATTAAAGATGCAACCTATTGTACCAGTTGCGATAACAAAAATAGTAAATATTAAAAATAAAAATTTTTTATTTGATTTCATTTTAGATCTTCACCTTAAGATTCTTCACTCTTTTTCCTTTGAGGGCTTTTTCTTTGCTCTAGATTTTTTTGGCTTTGATTCTTTTTTGTCATCTAGATCTTTTTCAACTTCTTCGACGGTTGTTGTAAGTTCTGTTAATTCACCATTCATTTTTTCCTTTTTCTGTTTAGGTTTTGACTTCTTCTTTGGTTTTTCTTCTTTAGAGTAGAATTGTGTCATGAATATGTATGCGCCTGCAAGCACCAGTATAATAAGACTGCCAAATATGAAAAGTCGGTAACTTTCAAAAAATCCAGCCTCTGAGCCCTTGTCAATAAGTACAGTTGTCACTTTAAAGTATAGTGTTTCACCTGCGAGAGGGTGGTTGAAGTCTATAACAACATAATCGTTTGTTACTTCCGTGACTCTTCCTCTTTGATTTTCTAGTGTTACGACGTCTCCCACTTCAGAGTCTAATTTAAGTATGTAGTTTTCTCCTGATTCGATTACGTTTACAACACCGTAAATTGTTTCTATTTGGCTTTTTGGAATTGCTTCAACCTTCATTGTGGTATCTGTCATTTCAAGTATTCTTAGATCTCCGATTTCAGTCGGTAAAACATCTCCTACCTCTACATCATAACGCAAAAGTATGCTGTTTTCTGTAATTTCTGTTACTGTGAATGCAACACTATTATTATTTATAGATTTGCCAACTTCTGGCTTGTGTTCTATAATAACATTATCTCCAGTAACTTCAATAACTTCTCCTGGCCAGTCTGCTAAATCTATAGTCATGCCTACCGCAGGCTGTTGCCCATATCTAGAAACAAACGAACTAATTGTTGCCTGAAAGACTCTTGGAATTTCTTCAAACCTTGGGATCTCTTCTATTTTAGGTATTTCATCTAGAATCCTTGGCAAAGTAAATATTAACTCAGGATCTTCTGGCCCGTAGGCTTGCTCAGGAGGTATTGAAATTGTTTTTGTTTCTCCTTCCTTCATACCTAATAATCCAGTTTCAAATCCAGGAATAGTTGATCCATCTCCTATAACCACTTGTAAGGGTTCATAAATTCTATCTTCTTCATAGATTCCTTCTTTTTGTGCTTCTTCTAAAATTGAAGTATCAAAAACTGTTCCATCTTCAAGAGTTCCAATATAATCCACTCTTACAATATCTCCTCTCTCAACCGTCTTTTCCGTAGCACATCCTAAAGAAAGGAGTAACAACGTAATTATGCTAAATGTAAAAATATACCTTTTCATTTTCCCACGTATACTCATGCCAATACAATCATTTATAAGTCTTTTTCTCTGTAAAATCTTAGGTGAATTAAGTGTTATACGATGTTAAGGACATATCTCTCTATGAAAAGGGAAAATTAAGAATCGAGTGGGCTAGAAGAGAGATGCCAGTATTAGAAATTATCAAAAATGAATTTAAAAAAAATAACACTCTAAAGGGTTGTAAAATCGGATGTTGCCTACATGTTACTACAGAAACTGCTAACCTTATGATTGCCTTAAAAGAAGGTGGGGCGGAAGTATTCCTATGTGCTTCAAACCCTTTAAGTACTCAAGATGATGTTGCTGCATCGCTAGTAAAAAATTACGGTATTTCTGTTTTTGCCATTAGAGGAGAGGATAGGGATACATATTACGATCATCTCAATAGAGTTTTAGATGCAAAAGTAAACATAACGATGGACGACGGAGGAGATCTAGTTTCAACTATAATGAAGGAAAGAAACGACGTATTGGATGAAATAATAGGTGGAACTGAAGAGACTACCACAGGAGTTATTAGATTCAAAAGCATGGAAAAGGAAGGGGTATTGAAGTACCCAATTATAGCTGTTAATGATGCCATGACAAAACATTTGTTTGATAACAGATATGGAACAGGACAGAGTACAATTGACGGAATTATACGAGCTACGAATATCCTGCTATCTGGGAAAAACTTTGTAGTATCAGGTTATGGTTGGTGTGGAAAAGGAATTGCGATGAGGGCAAAAGGAATGGGTGCAAAGGTAATCATAACTGAAACAGACGCTATAAAGGCCATAGAAGCGACTATGGATGGATTTCCAGTAATGAAAATGGAAGATGCTTCTAAAATTGGCGATATTTTTGTTACAGTTACGGGAAATATTCATGTAATAAGACAAGAGCATTTTAACAATATGAAGGATGGTGCAATAATAGCAAACTCTGGCCATTTCAATGTCGAAATAGACACTAATTATTTAGAAAAGCATTCACTTTCTAAAAGAGTAATTAGAGAGTCTGTTGAGGAATATGAATTCAAGGAAGGTAAGAAACTATATTTACTTGGCGAAGGTAGGTTAATAAATCTTGCAGCAGCAGAGGGCCATCCTGCTTCAGTTATGGATATGAGTTTTGCAAATCAGGCTTTGGCAGCCGAATATCTTTTTAAAGAAGGGAAGAATCTTGAAAATAAAGTTTATTCTGTGCCTGAAATTATAGACAAAAGAATAGCTTCTCTAAAACTAAAATCAATGGGGATTTCAATAGATAATTTAACAAAAGAGCAAGAAGACTACCTTTCTTCTTGGAAAATAGGAACTTAAGTCTAATGATACTCTCTTAGAGGAAATAATAAATACTCATTTGTTTACTTTATTTTAGGGAGATTACTAAATGTTATTGGATATTAAATTACTGGATATTGAGGCCACAGATTACCCTCTTGTTTTAATGCATAAGGAAGATGCCAAGTTTATTGGTGTTAGAAGACTTGATAGGGTAAATGTTAGAGTACAAACTGAAAATTTCGTAGCCGTTGTCGACTTAACAGAAAAAATTGTTTCTAAAGGCCAAATTGGAGTTTATGATTACATATGTAAAAAATTAGATTTATCTTGTACTGTTCAGGCTGAAGTTACCCCTGCTGCCCCTCCAGAATCTGTCCTTTATATAAGAAAAAAATTAGATGGGAATACTTTAGCTAAAGACGAAATATATAGTATAATAAAAGACACAGTGGATAATAGATTAAGTGATGTTGAGTTATCTGCTTTCATATCTGCAATATATACAAGAGGGCTTACCATTGAAGAGGTACTCAATCTTATCAACAGCATGGTTAACACAGGCCAAATTCTTGATATAAAGAAAAAACCAGTTTTTGATAAACATTGTATAGGGGGGGTCCCAGGAAATAGAACTACTATGGTTGTAGTTCCTATTTTAGGAGCTGCAGGCTTAACTATCCCCAAAACTTCTTCTAGAGCAATTTCTAGCGCATCCGGAACTACAGATACGATGGAAGTATTATCTGAAGTTAGTTTTCATAAAGATGAAATTGAAAGAATAGTTAATAAAATAGGATGTTGTATAGTATGGGGCGGGGGTGTTGATTTAGCTATAGCTGATGATAAGTTGATAAAAGTTAGAAACCCTTTGAAATTAGATCCCCAGTCTTTACTTTTAGCTAGTATACTTGCAAAGAAAAAAGCCGTAGGCTCTGATAAAGTAGTTATAGATATACCAGTAAGTAAAAATGCTAAAATTAAAGACAATAACTTGGCAAAGAAACTCGCAAGAGATTTCATAGAACTAGGTGAAAAACTTGAAATGGAGATAAAATGTATTATTACCTATGGCGGCAAACCTGTAGGTCGAGGTATTGGGCCTGGACTTGAAGCAATTGATGTTCTAAATGTTTTAGAGGGCAAGGGTCCTTATGATTTAAGGCAAAGGTCATCTGAAATAGCGGGGCTATTGTTTGAAATGGGAGGCAAGGCACCTAGAGGTATGGGAAGAGAGATTGCAGAACAGATGATTGATAAAGGAAAAGCAATATCTAAATTTAGACAGATTATCGAGGAGCAAGGAGGAGATTCTAAGATTAAACCTGAAGATATCCCGATTGGTTCTTACAATCATACTATAAAATCAGAAGTCGAAGGAAGAATAGATTTTATGGATACCGTTATGATAAATAGAATTGCACGAGTATGCGGAGCTCCAGATGATAAAGGCGCAGGCCTCTATTTCCATGTTGAAAAAGGTGAAAAAGTATCAAAAGGTCAAAAGCTATTTACCCTTTATGCCGATAAAGAGAGAAAAATAGATAATGCCCTTAAAGTTCTAGATGGAAGCCCAATAAGGGTTGAAAAAGTAATATTTGATATAGTGGAAGGAGTTTCAGTCTAATTTCAATAGTATTATCAGAAAACTTAAATCCCGAAAAACTAAAAAAATAATAACTGATTTTAACATTTAAACTCATAAGGTGAATCATAATGGATGAGATAATTGTAATTGGCCATAAAAATCCTGATACAGATTCTGTTGTTGCTGCAAAAATGTATTCTATACTGATGGAAAAAAAAGGAAAAAAGAGTTTTCCTCGCATAGCAGGCGATGTGAATCAAGAAACAAAATTTATTTTTTCACACTTTAAAGAAGAGATCCCCAAAAAAGTAACAAAGAAAGAAATAGATGAAAGAAAATTTTTCCTTGTAGATCATAATGATATTGAACAAAGCGTTGCCAAGAAAGAAAGCATCTGTGGCGTTTTAGATCATCATCAGTTATCTGGGTTTAAAACTGACACTCCTTTGTATTTTCGAATAGAGCCAATTGGAAGCACTTCAACACTTGTCTATAAAATAATGAAAGAAGGCAATAAGACAGTAAATGAAAAAGAGGCTGGCCTAATTCTTTCTGGAATAATCTCCGATACCTTAAATCTTAGTTCTCCAACAACAACTGAAGAGGACATCGATTCCTATAATGAACTATCAGAAATTTCAGGAATAGATCCAAACAAATTTGCAAAGAAAATGTTTGATGCCAAATCCGATTTTTCTGGAAAAAGTATTAAAGATATAATCTATGCAGATTTGAAAACATTCGAATTTGGAGGCCATAAAATAGGAATTGGAGTTTCTGAAACAACCTCAACTTCTTACTTTGAAAAAAATATAGAAGAATTAGTAACTTCACTGAATGAAGTAAAAAACAATGAAAAATATGAAGCCTTTTTCTTTGGAGCTGTAGATATTATGAATAAAAACACCTTACTTTTTCCTGCAGGCGAAGATGAAAAAAATGTGATAGAAAAAGTTTTTCAGGGAGAAAAGAGAAATGCTTACTTCTTTTTAAAAGGTGTTTCTTCTAGGAAAAAACAAATATCTCCCCTCTTATCGAAATACTATGAAAAGAAATAACTTATATAGTTTATTTGTTTTCTTTTTTAATCTTCTTTTCTTTTATGTAAGGTATCCTTTTTATATTTCCGCATTTTAAACAAGTAAAAGTTATTTTTCCTTTACCTATCCTAATCCTTACAGTTTCATTTGGTATAAAAAAAATAAAACATTTTTTACAATATTTTCTCTTAAATCTATAAGGAATTCTTATTTTATGTCGTCTAGAGATGGCCACAGCAGTTTTTATAGAATTTCTTGATAGAATTTCATCATTTTTATTTATTTCTGAGAGCTTTAGAAGCTCCTTTATTCTCTCAGAAGCTACTTTTTTCCTTAATCCTTTTCTTTCTTTCCATCTCATTAATTACAACCTTAACTAGCTAGTTAATAAATTCTTAGGTAGGCAATTGATTCTTAACTATATACCAAGAAAATTTTAAAAAATAAAAAGCTTTATATACCTGACTTTATCTTAAAGCACGTTCTGCCCATTAGATTGTTTCGTGATATTATGATAAAAGTAGAAGAAGTAATGGTTAGGGACGTCATTTCTGTGACTATACCAGCGACAGTAAACGAAGCCCTAGAAAAAATGCAAAAACACAAAAAACCAGACTTGCCAGTCATAAACAAAGAAAAAGAGCTTGTTGGAATTATATCTTTAGAAGATATAATAAAAAATCCTAATGAGGATCAAATAGCTTTAGTCATGTTTAGAGATTTTAAATCTGTAAAAGAAGGAGACAGTATAAATAAAGTGGCAAAGATTCTTTTAGACTATAACTTAACAAGAGTTCCAGTTATTTCTAAAGGCAAACTCATGGGGGTTGTAGCGGTTCGTGATATTGTAATGAACGGAATCTCAAAACTTGATTTAACTGAAAAATGTGAAAAGTATATGAAAGAAGAGGTGCCCTGCATTTGGCAAGAGACCCCTCTTAGATCTGCACTTATGATTATGGTTTATAGCAAATCTAACTTTTTCATGGCATTAGGAAATAATGGCGGAATAGTGGGAATTGTTGATACTCAAGATATAATGTCTTCTGGAGAATTCATAAATGAACTTAAAACTACAGAACTTAATATTTCTGGCGAAGGGGACGATTGGACATGGGAACCGAAAAACGCTCTTCACATTGTTTCAAAGAAGCTTACACTTCCTCTAAAACCAGTTAAGGAAGTAATGTCAACTGACCTCGTAACAGTCACAAAAAAGACGCCTATTAATAGATGTGCAAAAGAGATGAAAAAGAACAACATTGAGCAAATACCTGTAATTAACGCAGAAGGTGAACTAATAGGAATTGTCAGAGATGTTGATATTATAAAATCTCTTTTATGAGTTGGTAATTTTGTTTGATTCTTTAAAAAATAAATTTTCAGGTCTTGTAGATGGGGTTAGCTCTAAAAAGATAACTGAAAAAGACCTAAACAAAATTTTAGAAGATTTTGAACTTTCTCTTCTTGAAAGCGATGTCTCTATGAGAGTGTCTGAGAAAATTGTAGACGAACTAAAGAAAAAACTTACTGGGGAAAAGATTGGTTTAACTTCAAATAAAAAAGACTTTGTAAAAATAGCGATTCAAGAAACTCTGATTGAAATGCTTGAGTATAAAAAATATGATATTTTTAAAGAAATAAACAAAAAGAGGAAGAATGGAGAGATATTTTCTATTGCATTTGTTGGATTCAATGGAACAGGAAAGACTACGACAATTGCTAAATTTGCTAAATTATTAAATGATAAAGGTTATCAAGTTGTTATAGCTGCATCAGATACTTTTAGAGCAGGCTCAATTGAACAACTTTCATTACACGCTGAAAAACTTGGAGTTAAGATCATAAAGCACAACTATAAAGCTGACCCCGCAGCAGTTGCTTTTGATGCAATAAATCATGCAAAAGCTAGAGGGATTGATGTAGTTTTGATAGATACTGCTGGGCGTTCAGAGATTAATCGGAACCTAATGGACGAAATGAAAAAACTCATTAGGGTATCAAATCCAGATATGAAAATATTCGTCGGTGATTCTCTTGCGGGAAATGCTGTAGCTGAGCAAGCTAAAAAATTTTCTGAAATTGGACTTGATGGTACAATTCTAACTAAGGTTGATGCAGATTCAAGAGGAGGGGCAGCTCTATCAATAAGTTATATAACAGAAAAGCCGATATTGTATATAGGAACTGGACAAGGATACGATGACTTAAAACCATTTGATGCAATGTGGCTAGTTGAAAGAATACTCCCATAACCTTTATAAGCAATCTGACTTTAGGTTTTCTAATGGCCGGGGTAGGGTAGCATGGTTATCCTATGGGACTGTGGATCCCATGACTCGGGTTCAAATCTCGGCTCCGGCCCCTACTTTAAATAAACTTTTATTTTAAAAATAACTAACTTAACGATATTATTTAGTGATTTTTTATATATTATAGATATGCTGCAGATAATTATTTAAATTTAGATATTTTTATATTAATAAAAAAGAATTTGTGATATGATGGTTTCTGAAACTTCATGTAAATTAGATAATCTCGATAAAGATATCTTATCTGAGCTTCAAAAAGATGCAACAATTTCTTATAAAGATTTATCTAAGAAGATAGGCGCTGCCGAATCTACAGTTTATGATCGTACCAGAAGACTCAGGAGTATGGGGATCATCAAAGGAATTGTCCCTCTATTAGATGCAAAAAAATGTGGCAAACTTACTACCGCATGGATAAGAGTTTCTATTGACAATATACAAGATGTCGGTAGGATCTCTAAAGAACTATCAATGATTGATGAATTGCTTGAAGTTCACGAAATTTCTGGTGAGTGGGACATACTATTAAAGACTAAAGTAACAGACAACGAAGAGTTGAGGGACCTTGAAGTGGAAAAAATAGGGCCTATTAAAGGGATAAAAGGTCTTTACTCTCTTATTGTAGTTAGAACTGAAAAAGAAGATATAAGAATAAAACTTTGATCTATAAAAAATAAAAAAATAGATAAATTAATCTATTTTACTAAACGCTTTTTTTGTTGCCCCACAAACTGGACATTTATCTGGAGCATCATCGCCAATTGTATAACCACACACTCCACATACATAGTAATCTTTTATTGGAAAGTTTTCTAGATTGCTTAGAGCATTTTTGTAAAGTTTAGCATGTATCTGTTCTACTTCATTAGCGAAAACAAAAGATTTTTCAGCTACTTTGTTCCCTTCTTCTTTTGCTTCTTCTATCATCTTAGGATAAATACTTACAAACTCATGAGTCTCTCCAGAAATGGCTTCTTCTAGATTTTCTTTTGTTGTTTTTATTTCACCCAGTGCACGAAGATGGCTATGTGCATGAACTGTTTCTGCCGCAGCAGCAGCCCTAAATAGTTTGGCAACGCCAATGTATCCTTCTTGTTCAGCTTTTTTTGCAAAGGCTAGATATTTTCTATTTGCTTGAGATTCCCCAGCAAAAGCTTCCATTAAATTTTTCTTAGTTTTTTCACTCATAATATCACTTGATAACAGTTTATTATTATATTAGTTCTCCTTGTAATTTATCTTTTTTCTAGCTCTAGGTCCATCATTAAAAGACC
>PWMA01000051.1 GCA_003558335.1 Candidatus Methanofastidiosia archaeon
ATCTTCAATTCTATCTATCTGTCTTAAGAATCTCTCTCTTGTCTTTTCATTTTCTATCTCAACTTGCGCAAAGCCGCTTATGATGGCCAAGGGATTTCTTATGTGGTCCACAAGGTGGGCGAAGTACTCTAGATTCTCATCAAGCTGCTTTTGAGTCTTTTTGCTTTCAGTGATGTCCATTGTAACAGTAATATCTCCTTTACTAGGGTCGCTAGGATCTAAAGGGCTATTTCGAATATAAGCATCTTTTATTAAACCAGACTTTGTTATAAACTGTGTATAAACTTCATTTATTTCACCTTCTGTAGAAACTTTGTATAAGATATTCCCAACCCTCTCGTACTCTTCTTCTGATTCATAAAGAAATCTTGGAGTTTTTCCTACCATTTCGCTAAAATCATACTCAATAATTTCTTCCATGCCTTTATTTGTCCACACCCAACATCTATCTTTGAATAGATTTATCCCAATCGGTGCGGCAGCAAAGATTCCTCTCAAAGTATTTTCACTTTCTTTGAGTTTCTCTTCTGCCTCTTTTCTCTCAGTGATATCTATTGCCATTTCAAATCTAACATCGCGCCCATCTGGCCATTTGATTATCCTATCTGTTATCAAAAAGTCCTTGCATAGGTAAGAATTATGATGCTCCCACCGGTAGGGTTCGCCCTTATTTTGTAAGATAATCCAGTTAGTGCAAAATTCACAAGGCGAATCCTTGTTCTGGAGTTCACGGTAGCAAACACCGCCAACTAAGTCTTTTGAATATAATTTTTTCGTATGTTTATTGGCAAACAAAATCTCATAGGTATTGACGTCACAAACATATATTGCCTCGTTGATACCATCAAATATAGAGAGAATTTGAGCCCTTTCGTTAAGAAGATCATTTTCCAATTTTTTTCTTTCTGTAATATCCATAACAGAAGTAATATAGCCTTTTGAGATATCTTTTGGATCAAAAGGGCTCATTTTTTTATAGATGTCGATTATCTTTCCATCCTTTCTTTTGAATCTTGTTTCTAATTCAGATATGAGAGATCCACTGACAAATTGATTTTTATAGAGTCTGTCCACTTGTTCATATTCTTCATTTGAAACATAAAGAAATCTTGTGTCTGCCTCTACAAGCTCTTCATTGGAGTATCCAGTAATTTTGCTCATCATCTCATTTGTCCAGACAATTTTTCTATCCTGGATTAGAGTTATGCCAATTGGGGCCGAGTTAAATATTCCTCGAAGAGTATTTTCGCTTTCTTTTAATTCATAAAAAGTAAGATTTCTTTCATACGCTGAATTGAGTATTCGAGAAACAACTTTTAATAAATTGATGTCTTCCTCCTTCCAAAAGCTTACATTTGAAATGGACTCAAATCCGATAAATCCAAAAATGTTGTTTTTTAAGTAGAGTGGAGCTAATACTGCTGATTTTACTTTTTGTGACTCTAAAATTCTTTTTTCCTTTTCTGCCTCCGGTGGAAGTTTAAAGACATCTTCTACCATAATAATTTCTTCTTTTTGAAATTTTTCTAATGTCCAGGGAAATATCTCTACAGGTTTTCCGATTAAAAGATACACATAGGTTTCTACGCCTTCTCTGCACCATTCGTGAGTCTTTTTTATGGTCAATCTGTCTTCACTTAAAATAAAGTTAAATGCTCTATCTGAATTTGTCACTTCGCCGATCTCTTTTAAGGACTGATTGATAGCATTATCCAAATCTTTTAATTCTGTAAATCTTCTAGATATATTTGAAATAGTCTCCTCAATAGATAATCTGTGCTCTATCTCTTTTTCCAATTTCTTTCTCTGTGTTATATCCCTTCCAACAGAATGAAACTCTATCAGTTCGCCCGATTCACTGAATATTGCTTTGTCAGTCCACTCTACCCACTTAACTTCCCCGTTTGGAAAAACAAATCTATGCTCAACCGTTTTTACAGCTTCTTTTTCGTTGAATGAAGCAAAGTGTGCTTCAAGTTTTTTTAGGTCTTCTTCAGGTAGTGTGGCGCCAAGTCTCATTTCAGGTATTTTTTTTCCGAGAATATCTTCCCTCTTTACGTTAAGGAATCTGCACAACGCATCGTTTGCAAAAGTGTTAGTTGTATCTGGCAAAAACTTAGTGATGAATTCAGTTTGATTTTCAACAATAGCCCTATATTTTTCCTCGCTTTTCTTTAGATCCATATCCGCCTTAAACTTGGACAAAATTACATATATCGTGCCTGCATAGATTTCTATAGCTTCTCTGTTTTTAATCTCAGTATTTTTAGGCATGAAAAAGATAATATCGCCTAGGGAATCTCGCCCTTCATAGGCCAGTTCAATTACGTAGATGCTACCAATACTAAAAAGTTTATGCATCAGGGCGGATTGAGTTTTTTTGATTTGGCCCATTGAGGTATCGTAAAGACTCTCATAATGGACCAGTTTTCCACCTCTTATCTGCCTGATCCTTTCCGGTATCATATCCCAACTATGGCCCACTATTTCAAAACCGAGGATTTCCGAGGCACGTTGGATCTCAGATGAAATTCCAACTATAGCCCTAGTTACTGTTTTTGTGTGTTCCTGTTCGTAAGTATTGATTGCCACAAGTTTTGCCCCAGATAAATCTTTTAATATGTCGATCGGTTTATTGAAGTCAAACTTATCTGGATCTGATGTCAAAAGTTCATCTGTTATATCAAGCAGACGATTCAATGTGGCAAACTCTTCTTTATCCCTCAGAATCCCTCCTCCTTGAATCTATCCAGAAAAAGACATATCATACTTATTATTTGTATTTTTTTAATATATAAGAATGATGGCAAAAGAAAAATTATTCCCTATATCCAAGTTCTCTTGCCTTGTCAAAGCATTCTTGGGCTTCTGAGCTTCTTTCAAGTTTTTCAAGTGTGATTCCTTTGTTCCACCATGCTTTTCCAAACCTATTATCAATTCCAATCGCCCTATCATATGCCTCTATAGCTTTAGTGTACCTTCCAAGATTATGGAGTGCAATTCCTTTGTTGGCCCAGGTTTCCTTCACTTTTGAGTCTATCTCAAGCGCTCTGTCTAATACCTCTAAGGCTTCGGAGTATCTTCCAAGTTGATTGAGTGTCCAACCTTTGTTGTTCCATGTAATTGGATTGTCAGGATCAATTGCAATTGCCTTGTCGAAAGCCTCCAAGGCTTCATTATATCG
>PWMA01000117.1 GCA_003558335.1 Candidatus Methanofastidiosia archaeon
ATGAAGAAAGTGTTGAAAAAATTGAAAAAGTAAAAGAAAAAAAACTACCAATCAGCGAGATTAATCTAACAGAGAAACAATCTAATGAGATTATTGAAGCAATAAAAAAACCTATGGAAAATAATGAGGCTTGGCAGGATGTAAGTAACGGTGACTCAGAAATAAATAGCTTGACAGATAGTAACAAGACGACATTTGGAGAAGATAGATCATACGCAGAGGGGAATAAGAAAGCCAAACCACACAACCAGATTAATTCAACACAAGGAAAAAATAAAGACTTTGCAGGTAAAGTGCAAAAAGATGCAGATGAAAGTATTAACCAAAATATCTATAAAAATAAAGAAGTGGATAAAGAAAATGATCAGTCATTATATAATTTACATAAACCACCTATAAAAGATGAAGAATCAATTGATAGTCACATCTTAGATTGGACAGAGGGTAATTACGAAGAGGAAAAAAAGAGCAGCATTCAAAATACCGAAGGAAAAAACAAAAGTTGCCCATTTTGTGCAGAAGTAATAAGTGAAAAAGCCATTAAGTGTAGGTATTGCCATTCATTTCTTGATGAAGAAAGTTCTAAAAAGGTTGGCAAACAAGAAATAAACGACGATTATATTTTAGACTGGGTAGATGGCAAGTACAAGGACTCACTGGGACAACATGATTCAGCTGAAGAGTATAAAAAATGTCCGCTTTGTGCTGAGAAGATTTTATCAGAAGCATTAAAATGTAAGCACTGTGGTTCACTTATAAAAGATACTGCTAAGACTAAAGCTAATCAGTTAAGCATGCATTCAAATAAAAAAGAAAAACATATTGATTTTGACCAAGACTACTTGGTAGTTGAAGGTTTAAAGTCTACAAATACGCCAATATTGTGGATATCTTTGGATTACTGGAATGTCTATTTTTTGAATAATAGGATAGTTGCCGCTCGGTGTCATAGGGGATGGTGGGGCTTAGTAGGTTTTATTATAGGTTTCTTTTTGCTTTTTATAACTTTTGTTATTACATCTACATTAGGAATACTCCTTGATAAAAGTCAGGGTGAAGCAAAGTGCAAGCTCATGAGGGATAAACTTGACGAGATTTTATTACATAAAGAAAGGTACACAGTGGTAGAAGTTGATAATGTTCAATCAATACAATTAGGAAATTCTGATCTATGTTTAGGCAATATATGGCTAAAATACTCTCTTGAATTAGAAAACACAAAATTATATTTTGAAGAATCGAAGTATGTAATGATTGAAAATGCACTAGAATTTACTCGAGGAGTTTAAGTCATGCATTTTCTTAATCAGTTTTTGTCAATCTTACCTTGCCATAGATTACCTGATAGGTGTATTTCAATCGGAAATTATAAAATGGCTATTTGTGCAAGGTGTTTTGGTTTTTTTGCAGGGTTGCCAGTTGGATTTTTATTAGGCGCTTTAGATATATTTATGACAAGATGGTTTATATTACCTTTTCTTGTTCCCATGTTAATTGATGCAGAGACTCAGAGGCTTGGAACACGCTATAGTAATAATCTATTAAGAGTGACTACAGGTTTTTTATTTGGAACTGGCATAGGATTATTTATTTATCTTTGGATAGTAAGTGATATTAGTATGCTAATTAATAGTTGAATGGATGAAAGAAGTTAAAGATTGTAGATTATTCAACATTAGGCTTTGATTGTTTTAAGGATTTTTTTATTATTGCTAAATAAACATTTTTATTTCATGAACTTAGCATACTTGCAATTATTTCATAAGGATTAGAGTTAGTTAAGAGTTAAAATAAATATTTATATATCTTTATTAGGAGTTGATCTTGATGAGTAACGATGAATATAAAAACTGCCCATACTGTGACGAAGAGATAAAAGCGATAGCAGTTAAATGTAGGTATTGTCAATCTATGCTAAATGAAAGCTCACCAGATACAGCTCTGAATGATGAAGAAAAAGTATCTGAAGTTATATCTGACAGTAGAACTATGGAAGATAATAAATCCCCAAATAAGAATAAACTTATTATTGGTATAGCTGTTGGTATTATTTCTATTGCTGTAGTTGGCTTAGTTATCTTCAATCTGATTGATGGTCGAGGAAGTAATGATATTTATGAGGAAACAGTCGCGCTTGGCGGAGGAATATATACAGGTCAAGTAGTGAATGGTGTGCCTGAAGGTTTTGGTATTTGGGAACATCCGAGTGGTGATAGATTCGAGGGTTATTGGAAAGAGAGTAATTTTCACGGACAAGGTACATATGTCTGGGCAGATGGCTCAATATATGAGGGTATTTTTAAAGATGACTTGCGAAATGGACAGTGGACATTTATCCATTCAGGGGGGTATAGGTACGAGGGGGAATATAAAGATGACCTTCCACATGGTCAAGGAATAGCTATCTGGCCAGATGGTAATAGCTACGAGGGGGAGTTGCAATATGGTAAATCACATGGAAAGGGAATTTATAAATACGCAAATGGTAATAGATATGAAGGAGAATTTAAAGAAGACTTAATGCACGGTCATGGCATTTTTTACTTTGCAGATGGACGTATATATGAAGGAGAGTTTAATGAAGATTTAATGCATGGACAGGGTACATTTACCTGGCCATATGGTGATATATACGCGGGAGAGTTTAAAGACGATCTAATGCACGGACAAGGGGTTTATATCTTTGGTAATGAAACTCAATGGGCTGGTGATAAGTACGAGGGAGAGTTCAAGAATGACCAATTTCATGGATATGGGAAGTATATTTTTGCAAATGGGAGTATATTAGTAGGGCGGTTTGAATACGGAGAATATGTAGGAGACTAAGAAAATAAAAAAGGGAATTTGTAAAAAAGCATTAAAAATATAATTAAATTTTTATTCAATGGGCTTATTGAGTTTTGTGGGAATTGATTAGTAGAAAAAAAGAGCAAAATTAGATAGAGAATTTATCAATATAAAACACCTTCAAATAATATTACAGAGGTTTCTACTATGGATAATAAAGAAACTAAGAATTGTCCCTTTTGTGGAGAAGAGATAAAAGCAATAGCAGTTAAATGTAGGTATTGTCAATCTATGCTAATTGAAAGCTCACCAGATACAACATCTAATGATGAAGAAAAAGTATCTGAA
>PWMA01000011.1 GCA_003558335.1 Candidatus Methanofastidiosia archaeon
AAAGAAGAAGTTTTTAATAGATTTATTGAAGATATAGCCTCAACATTTAAAGTTTTATCGTTGCCGTTGCACTTTTACCTTGAAATTTTTGAATTAAAAATAAATTATGGCTTAGATTTTGATGATGCATACAATTATAAAATTTCACAACATTATAATTTAACCTTAGTTACCATGGACAAAGATTATTATAACTTAAAAGATGCAAATATTTTGTTCATTTAAATTAGTTCAAATAAAAAAATATAATTTATCTCTCGATCTCTTCAGAAATATAGAGATTTTTGGCCACTATCTATTGCTTATCCTTGTGGTAAATCTCCAAAATAACTATAAATTCTTCTTTTTTATAATAAATGTAAGAAAGTCTGTAAGGTGAAATATAAATCTCTCTTGTTCCTTTTCGTGCATATTTCATAGGTTTGCCAATTTCAGGGGTTTCCTTTAATTTGGATATTTGTTTTAGAATTTTCTTTTTAAGGGATTTATTCTTTATTTTAGATAAAGTTGATTTAAAAGAGGGATTAAAACTTACCTTTACCATTTGTTCGCTTCTTCCATAAAGTCGTCGAAATCCATTTCAATAAAATCGCCTTTTTCGTATTTTTTAAAGGCTTCTTCAGTTTTCTTAGCAAAAATTAAATCGTCTTCAAAATTTTTACTTATGTCCTGTATTTTTTTTAAAATTAGTTGGTTTTTATTTTTTATGATGACTAACTTTTCGCCCTCTTTTATATTTCTTCTCATCTCTTCGGGAATAATAATATTCCCATTTGTTTTCATTTTAGTTATAGCTATATCCATTATATTCGCCCAAGCTTTTCTTCGCAATTAATTATAAACTACGCAGATTTAAATAATTATCCTTAAGGTATTATCTATTCTCTTATAAGATATATTTATCAAAAGAAAAAATATAATTTATCTCTCGATCTTTCCGGAGATAAAATCTTCTACCTTTACATGCGCCTCTGTATCTGAGTACTGTATTGGAGGGTGCTTCATCGTATAACTTGAAATTGAAGTTAGTGGTCCCCCAACCTTTCTGTCCAAGGCAAGTTTTCCACACCTTATCGCATCTATTGCCACACCTGCAGAGTTTGGAGAGTCTTCAACTGAAAGTCTAAGCTCTATCTCTAAAGGTATGTCGCCAAACTCTCTTCCCTCTATCCTTAAAAAGCAGATTTTGTTGTCGTTTAGCCATGGAACATAATCTGAGGGCCCTATGTGAATATTATCAGGATGCAAAGGTATGTCAAGCTGGGATTGAACTGATTCAGTCTTTGAAATCTTCTTTGATTTTAATCTATCCTTTTCAAGCATGTTTAAAAAATCGGTATTTCCTCCGGTGTTTAATTGATAGGTTCTGTCAACTATTACACCTCTGTCCTTGAAAAGTTTTGTTAAGACCCTGTGAACGATTGTCGCTCCAAGTTGAGACTTTATGTCATCTCCGACTATAGGTACGCCTTTTTGCTGAAATTTACTTGCCCACTCCTCATTTGATGCAATAAAAACAGGCATACAGTTTACAAATGCTACACCTGCATCAAGAGCGGCTTGGGCATAAAACTTTGCAGCCTTTTCTGAGCCTACAGGCATATAGTTTATCAAAACATCAACTTTGTGTTTTTTAAGTTCAGCTACGACATCGCAAGGTTTATCATCGGAAACTACAAATCTTTTTTCTTCAGAATAGTTATCCATATGCTCTGCATAACCGTCTAAAACTGGGCCCATCAGTACCGTTGCCCCATAGTTTGGAACGTCCTTGTAAATCGTTTTCGTGCAGTTTGGCTTTTCAAATATAGCTTGGCTTAGGTCCTTTCCGACCTTTCTTTTATCAATATCAAAAGCTGTGACAAACTTAAGGTCTTGAGGCAAATATCCTCCAAGATTCTCATGCATAAGTCCTATTATCTGTTTTGAACCATTATTTCTATAATATTCAATACCTTGAACAAGTGATGAGGCGCAATTGCCAACCCCTGCGATTGCAACTCTGATTTCTCCCATATAGGCACCTCCTAATTATAAATTAAGAGTATTATAAAGATTTAAATAGTTTATGGTGATAAAATATTAAAGGTGTATAAATGCCACTTGAAAGACTCAAAAAAAAGCTCACAACTCAAGTCCTATGGATATATATTCTAAGCCTTCTCTCAGAAAAGCCTATGTATGCCTATGAGGTAAAAGAACAAATAGAAAAAAACTTTTCCTTTGCCCCTGCTAGGATAACTAGCTACATAGTCTTATACAATCTTGAAAAGGGAGGATATGTGACATCAGAGTGGATGGAGACTGAAAACGGCAGGCCAAGCAGGAAATACTACGAGATAACTGAGTCTGGAGTAGACCTTTTAAAACAAGGAAAAGATTTCATAAATCTAGTTGTTTCAAAGCTCTGAATACAGCCCTTATTTAAAGGTGATTTTTATAAAAGAGAAGTTTTCTATTAAGGATAAAAAGAAAGCAGCAAAACATATACTCTTAGGGCTGCTTATTGCGTTAATCCTTTTACCGGTTGTTGTTAGAGAGTCTGGCATCGATCCAGAAGATTATGAATCTAGGTTTGATATTGAAGGGGGGAGTTTTTTAGTGGTAGATGATTACAAAACATACTACATCGATTTAAACACAGAGTCTCGAGAAACAGTTCTTTTCATACACGGCTTTGGAGGCTCTGCAACAAATTGGATACCTACTATGGATTTGCTCTCAGAAGAAGGGTACAGATTAGTTGCAGTTGATCTAAAGGGTTTTGGATTTTCAGAAAAAAGAAGAGACGAAGATTACTCTCATCCTTCCCAAGTTCAGTTTGTAAACGCTTTTGTTGAAAAACTCGGGATAGAAAAATTTATCGTTGTTGGCCACAGCATGGGAGGAAATATAGCAACTATGTATTATCAAACACATCCAGCAAAAATTGAGAGATTGGTCTTAGTTTGTGGTGCTGTTAGTGTTGAAGAAAGAGAGATGTCTAGTAGGGACAATCTCATTAGGTTATTAGACAGGCCTATAATTAGAGAGTATGCAAGAGTTATTCTAAGATTAAGCTTTAGCGAGTCTAGAATTAAAAGGACATTTGAAAGCGCTATGTAC
>PWMA01000055.1 GCA_003558335.1 Candidatus Methanofastidiosia archaeon
GTTGATGTCAATTAGCACAGTGATTGTCGCAATTAATGCTAAACTTTTGCAATTTTAGAGCGTTTTATCAAGTCATAGTTTATTAAGTTAAACTGTAATGGTTTTACTAAGGGTATTGCATTAACAATTATTTTTGGAATAAATTTAAAATTGCTCTCATTTTGATCTAGGCATAATTTGTTCATCATATTGGAAGTATGGTACTTGTAATCTGATACTCTAATTTAAAAAGTCAAATCTATTTCCAACACTTAGTGTCTTCCCCTAAAACATTAGATCCATAGTACCAAGCGTTTCCTCTACACCCCCAACAGATGTTATTCTGTTCGCAGCTTGCGCATCTGGAAAGATTAGATTCGTCTCTTAAAGGTAGTTTTAGTAATATTTCAGTATTGTTCTCAAATGATTCCATAAATCTCCTGCCATTTATATCTCCAAAGCGCTTTCTTATTCTAGAGCAAGGAGTCAAATACAGTTTGTTTGTCACGCCCATTGTGGTTCCGCAATAGTATCTGTCAACGCATTGTGGAATAGGAGGCGTATCAAATCCGTTTATCTTGTTCTTAACAATGCTTGCAATTCTAACTTCTTCTGGAGTAGGTGATAGCTCAGGAGTAGAGTAAACTGGTTTGTAAACAACAAAGGTAGTTTTGATTCTAAAATAATCTTTGAAGTACTCTGATGTCTCTTTGTAATCACCTTTGGTCGATAGGTTTGTGAGTGTTACGCAGTTGTATATTTCGTCTGGACTCTTTCCATGGTCTATTAAATTTTTTAGCCCCTCCAATATACTTTCCTTGAATTCATCGAAATCGTTTAAATGGAGTTTATCATAGACAGATCTGTTAATACTGTCAAAATGAAGGCTTATAATGCCTCCTTCAGTAAGCTCAATCGCCTTTTTAGATATTTCTTTGTCTTTGAAGTAGTATCCGCTTGACCATATGTTATTTGTCATTCCAATATCTTGTGCATATTTTAAGAGCTCCTTCCAGTCAGGGTGGCATATGGGATCTCCTCCAAGCCACTCTATTTTTTTTACGCCTAGGGCAGAGGCGTCGTCAATTATTTCAATTAGTTTATCTTTTGGAACAATGTTTTCCAGATTTCCTTCTAGCTTGGTATAGCAGTATCTGCATTCTTGCGGGCATATATTGCATATTTCTAGCTGAAGCGTGTATAGCTTTCCCTTGTTAAAGTAAGATTTGATTTCGTTTTCCATAAGCCTGAATATGATTTTGCCTTTATATGATTTTTTTATTTGACTTAAAATTATATCATTGTGAAAATTTTTTTGTGTGTATGTGTAATAAATCAGTGCCCTTCAGTTTTTTCAAAGATAAAAATATCAAAGGTACAAAAATCCTCCTTTGATTGTAGAAACTGCTTTACTCATTTATTTCTCATTATTATTTTTATTAGTACACCTAGTATAATCAATTCTGCAAACGCCTTTCCTAGAATTGTATATACAACAGGCAAAGGAAGCCATAAGGAATTTTTAGGACTACTAGTATTATATGTTAAAAAAGCTTCAGGCAGAAAATCCCTAAAACAGCCAAAAAAGGTCTTGTTTTTTTGGACAGGATAGCAATACAAACTCCTGTTAAGGCCTTGAAAGGAGGAACTAAAAAATTACCAAAGGTAATGCCTGGCCATATTCCGACTATAAATCCGGTTATACCTCTAATATGGGGCCCTCTTATTTGCAGCTGAAGAACTATCATCCAGGATTTTTATATAGTAATCCATTTCTGAAAGACCAGAATCCTTTAGCTGCTTTAAAACCTGCATATACCTGGCTGTTGTAGTTTTAGTCAGGTTCTTTTCTGTCCTTAAAAACGTATAAAACCCTACGTTACAGGATTGCCGTCCTAGGTTCATAACAACACCTCTTTTGTTATGCAAAAAGAAACCCCTAGAACCGTTTTTTTGTGAAATAAAGGCTAAATATATGCGGGGGATGGGATTTGAACCCACGAATACCTACGTAACAGGACCCTCAATCCTGCGCCTTTGGCCAAGCTCGGCAACCCCCGCACTTCAAATGTTTTCAACGAGATTTTTTAAATTATCTAGCTTTGTAGAAAGCATTTCCAAAGCTTTTGAAACTAGATCATTGACATCCATATTTTCATAAGATTCAACAAAGAATATGAAAGAATCCTTTTGATGTGACACTTTAATCGCACCTTGCTCGCAAACTTCTTCACAAGCTCTGCACATCGTGCATTCGTAGATATCTTTGACTTTGATTTCATCTTTTTCTTTGTAAAGAATATCTTTAGGACATATAGGAATACATTCTTCACAAAAATCACATTTGTCTAAGTTAAAATCAAGTTTGGGAACGTGTTTATATGCGGCGTTTGCTATCTGCCATTTGGCATGGTCTTCTGCGGTACCAATTCTGGCTATAGCATCAAATTTTAAATCTTGGCCATCAGTCAGTTTAGTAATTGGTACGTTTTCAAGGATTGGATAAACATCTGAGTCATCTGATACTAGGTCTTTAGAATATACTGTACATGGGCCAGTTTTTTCAAGAGATAATGTAACTGAGCATTTTTCACAGCCTTCGCTACATCCACAATCTTCAGGAGCTATATAAATTTCTGATGAGTTATTCAAAGGAATTAAACCCACCCTATGCGCTATTATTTCATCAAAAACTGGAGAATTATTTTTATAAAATTTAAGATAGTCAACTGCCATCGAAGGTATTTCTGATATAAAAATACGTCTTAAAGCATTTACAAGAGGTACTGAACTTTCAGTGACTAAGAATTTTAATTCTCTATCGTCTTTTTTGAATATCTCTATTTCCATTATACTCTTCTACCTCTCCTGCCCCCTTTGGCTCTTGTACCATCGTGAGGTATAGGTGTTACATCCTCTATCTTTCCAATTCTAAGGCCTGCTCGGGTAAGAGCTCTAATGGTCGCCTGGGCCCCTCTACCGGGAGTTTTTGCTTTGTTTCCACCTGGCGCCCTAACTCTAATATGGACAGCGACAACGCCTTTTTCTATAGCTTCTTCCGCTGCCTTTGCTGCAGCCTTCATTGCAGCATAAGGAGAAGATTCATCTTTACCCGTTTTTA